>CAZYTI010000567.1:0-3897 GCA_964650065.1 uncultured bacterium | reverse complement strand
CGGTTACTTTTTTTGCCACAAGCAGCCCCTAATTAAAGGAAAAAATGGAGTACACTGAACAAAAAAACAGGATCCATCATGAGTAAGATTAGAACCTTGGCCCTGATCAGCCCCTTCGACCAGTTTCGTGCTTTTGGCTTACGCTCGCTCTCAGCCTGGCTGCGAGCCCACGGAATCGCCACGAACATGATTTTCCTTCCGGTCTATGCAGAGTTCTGGCAACTGTTCTTTCGTCAGGGCTTTGGCTCCCAATTAACCGAGGCGGTTTGCGAGGACCTGCGAAGGATCGTCCGAACCTGCGATGCAGTGGGCATCAGCCTGATGACCATGGATCGCCAGCGCGTCGAGCTCTTGTGCAAGATTTTGGCTCCTCTTGGCAAACCCATCGTGCTTGGCGGCGTGCATCCCACTTGTTTTCCCGAAGATTCACTTCGACTCTCGAACATCGTAAATGTTGGAGAGGGCTACGATTCCCTTTTGGCCTGGTGCAAGGACCCTTCGAAAAGGGACATCCCCAACTTATGGTTTCGTGAAAAAGACCAGGTGATCCGAAACCCTGTAAGACCCGCCTTTTCGGATCTCGATCGCTTACCATTTCCGGATTTCGGACTAGAAGGGCACTTCGTCCTGAATCGCGGCCGCGTACGGCCTTTGACCGAATCCCTGCGCAGAAGATATCTTGGACGCATGGTCCAACTTTTTGCCACCATCGGGTGCCCCTTTTCCTGCTCCTTTTGCATCAACAACCGCCTCAAGGACATAGGACCGGGTTATGGCCGATTCCGCGCCCATGGGACCGACTACGTCATCGGAGCGATCAAACATCAGCTTGCTCTCAGCCCTGACCTCGAAACCGTCAACTTTCCCGATGACGGCTTCATCTGTCTAAAAGAAGAAGTCTTGGAAGAACTGGCCTCAGCGTACAAGCGCCACATCGATCTGCCCTTCAGCGTTATGGGCGTGATCCCGGAGTTTTTAACGAAGCGTAAGCTCGATATCCTCGTCCAGGCCGGTCTCAAGCGAGTTCGGGCCGGATTCCAGTCCGGGAGCCCCCAAACCCTTCAATTCTACCGACGCCCAGGCAAGATTGAGACCTACCGGCAAGTTCATACCCTCCTGCAAACTTTTAAGCGCGACCTGGTCTTTCCGTATTATGACATAATCTCGGATAATCCCTTGGTAGACGAGGAAGAAGACACCTTGGCCAGCATTCGCCTGCTGCGTGAACTCGAAGGCCGCTTTACCATGTTCCTGTTTTCCTTGCGCTTTTACCCCGGTACCCAAATCTACGCCCAAGCACAGGAAAAGCAGGTGGATCAACAATACTACGACGATTCCAACGTGGAGTTGCGGCCCACCTTACTAAACTTTGTGCTGACCTTGATCCAGTGCGGGCTGCGTCGAGGGCCCGTGACCGGATTGCTTTGGCTCCACGCCAAGGCGGGCAACATAGCCTGGCCACGAAGTCTTTTTTGGCTCACCCGACTGTGGTGGATTACCCGCTGCGGCCTGGAGCACATCCGGAAGGGAGATGTGGGCGGTCTTCCCCGGCCGGCTGCCTTCGTGGTTTCCAAAATTCTGCGCTGCCGGAAGAAACGCCGTGCGAAATCTGGGATCTGCCCGGATTTCCCTCCCCCCTAAATGCGAAGAAGCCGCAAAGCGGCTTCGCCGCAGCAGTGAGCTGGAATTGCAACAAAATAATAGACAAAGAGTTAAGTTTATACGGCCATATTTTTGTTGCAATTCCAATGTTTGATAATGAGAGAGAAGGTTATGGCAACAAGTATTTTTAATGATAAAAATGAAAAACCGAATGATCAAATGCTTAAAAATGCGAGAAAATATATGGAAGGCAGGGGGATAAGTATCGAGGTCAGAACAATCGAAGATGTTGAGATTGTTAAAAAACTTGTGGAAATTAAAATCAATAATTAGCGACCGATTCAGAGTGATAGTCAATGAATGTGCACCATGATTTGATCATACTCTAATAATAGGATGAATCAATTCTCATCTGCTGGAGGACGAGTCATGCTAAAACAGAATTTGATATCTCGAAGTATCGGATTGGTCATATTGTGTACTCTTAACCTTTCTTTCACAGCCATTGTCCATGCTCAACCTGGGCAGCCTCCCGATATTATCGAGAGCATCAGTCCAACCACTGCAGAACCTGGGGAAATCAATCTTACAACGGATTACACCCTCGTGGACACCGGTCAGGATAAATGTTATGATAACACTCGGGAGATCTCACCGCCCGATCCGGGAGAGGGTTTCTACGGACAGGATGCACAATACCAGGGGAATCAGCCCGTTTATCAAGACAACGGTGATGGGGCCATCACCGACCTGAATACCGGTCTGATGTGGCAGAAGACCCCGGGTGATAAGGTCACTTTTGATGAGGCTTTGGCAGGGGCAGGCACCTTCAGTCTGGCCGGATATGACGACTGGCGGCTTCCGACTATCAAGGAACTCTACTCGCTGATCCTGTTCAGCGGTACGGATCCCAGTGGTCCTCAGGCCGACACGGACGGGTTAACGCCCTTTATCGACACGGAGTATTTCGATTTTGAATATGGCGATGAAAATGCCGGCGAACGAATCATCGATGCCCAGTACTGGTCCAGCACCGAATATGTTTCCACGACCATGGGGGGATCGGCAACGACCTTTGGTGTGAATTTCGCCGATGGGCGGATCAAGGGATACGGCCGGGAGCGACCGGGAGGTGGGCAGATGGTTCAGTTTGTCCGCTATATGAGGGGCAATCCCGATTATGGAAAGAACAATTTTTTCGACAAGGGCGATGGTACGATCACCGACCTGGCCACCGGGATGATGTGGCAGAAAGCCGATGACGGCAACGCCTACAACTGGCAGGACGCCATGGAATACACCGGGGATCTGGAATTGGCCGGCCATTCCGACTGGCGTCTGCCCAATGCCAAGGAGCTGCAGAGTATCGTGGATTACACCCGGTCACCATCCACGACCCAATCGGCCGCCATCGATCCCCTTTTTATGACTACTTCCATTATCAATGAAGCGGGTGAGCAAGATTATCCCTTCTACTGGACCGGTACGACCCATGTGAACGGAATCATGGGGAATGGGGGAGGAAATGCAGCCTATGTCGCCTTCGGCCGAGCCCTGGGATACATGGGAGGCCAATGGATAGACGTCCATGGCGCCGGTGCACAGCGAAGTGATCCCAAGGCTGGTGATCCGGATGACTATCCCTACGGTCGTGGTCCCCAGGGGGACAATATCCGTATTTTTAATTTCGTTCGGTGCGTACGGGATGCCGATATTACCGGCGTTGAAAATCCGGTGGGTGTGAATACGGATTCACCACTCGGTCCACAGCCGTCAAAATTTGGTCTAATCCGCAACTTCCCCAATCCTTTCAATCCGGTGACCACGATTTCGTTTATCCTGACACAGCCGGAACATACTCTCATCAAAATTTATAATTTACGAGGGGAACTCATCGAGGAACTGCTCAATGGGATGAAACCCACGGGCGGCTATTTCATCATATGGAATGCCTCGTCCCTGCCTTCCGGACCCTATCTGATCCATTTCCAGGCCGGGGATATCAGTCAAATGCAGAAGTGTATGTTGACGAAATGATAAAAAAATAAAGAGTATAAAAAAGATAAATACAAGCACGATTATAGTATAAGTGTTTGTTATAAAATGATGTTGGACCTGTTATGTCTATTTACTGAACGGTATGGCATGTCTATTTTTTTCTTCAACTCTCCACATTTTTTTTGTATATTGAAAAACCTGTTTTATTCCCTGTACTTTATCTTTGAAACGACATTCACGATGGTAGTGTCAAAAGTTTTATGAAAAGCCGACGGAATTCGGTATCGGTATCGGAAT
>CAZYTI010000566.1:0-3897 GCA_964650065.1 uncultured bacterium | reverse complement strand
CCCTTTCATATTTACCCGGCTCCGAAAACTTCATTGCGATCTCATTCATCTTGTAGCTGATATCCAGGGCCATTTCGATCTGTTGAACTTCTTCATCGGATTTAACGGATCTCTGGACAACCACTGCTTTGATCAACTGAATGGAAGCCGATTCTTTCACTAATGTATTGGGAATACCGGTCATCTTATTTAACTTGATGATATTTTCGCCTCGATATTGATGGAGAAAATGAATGGTTCTGTTATTTTTCAATGCCCCTTTAATTCTCTCGTCCAATGCTTCTATCGCAAACGTCTGATTGACACCCACAGCCAGGGCCCTCTCTGCCATTGTCTTCTGGGGTCCCATCCAGATAATATCATCCACGGTAAAATCGTAACCAAAGATCATTTCTTCGTTCTGATCGATATCGATGAGCGCAGCCAGGCCAGGAAAATCGAGTCCCCAATAATAGAGAAACGTACTGTCCTGTCGGAAACCAAAGGGATTGGCCGGATAGTTCATAGGACTTTCCTCGTTCCCGAGAAATAGAATCACACCCGATTCAAATTTATTTTTAAGAATTTTTCGTCTTTCAACATACGTCTCTTTCTCAAACATTTTTCAAATCCTCCGCTTGAATTAGAATTCAATATGTTCCGTTCTTTTGATAATTTCGTTCTGCAAGTCCACTCCCAGATCGATGAAATAGTCGCTGTACCCGGCCACACGCACGATAAGGTCTCTGTACTGTTCCGGATGGGACTGTGCCTTTCTTAATGTGTCTGCAGTAACTACATTGAACTGAATATGATGACCATCCATCTTGAAATAGGAACGAATGAGATGAACCATTTTATTCATTCCTTCGTCATCTTCCAGGAGCTGGGGTGTAAATTTCTGATTAAGAAGTGTGCCACCGGTTCGTAGGTGATCTATCTTTGCCGCTGATTTTAAAACAGCCGTGGGTCCCCTGGTATCGCTGCTCTGAACCGGTGAAATGCCTTCGGATAGGGGTAATCCAGACTTGCGTCCGTCAGGTGTTGCCCCGACCACACTACCAAAATAGATATGGCAGGTTGTGGGCAGAAGGTTAATACGGAAATGTCCTCCCTTGGTATTTGGCCGCCCATCCACAGCGGCAAAATATGACTCGAATACACGCCTGAGATTATCATCGGCCCGGTCATCGTCATTGCCATATCTGGGTGTCTCGTTGAAAATTTTCTGCTGAAATTCAACGCTTCCCTCGAAATTTTCTTTTAACGCCTCGAGCATCTCTTTCATCATTATGGTTTGTTCCTGAAACACATGGTATTGCATGGATGTAAGACAATCCGTAATGGTACCCATGCCCACACCCTGAATGTATGAACTGTTGTATCGGGCACCCCCGGCGTTATAATCTTTACCGTTTAATATACAGTCGTCCACTAAAATCGACAGGAACGGCGCAGGCAGCATGGTGGCCCATAGCCTCTCGATCATGATGTTGCCTTTGATCTTGATCTCGATAAAGTGATTGAGTTGTCTTTCATAGGCAGTATACAGTTCATCATACGACTTAAAATCGACCGGATCGCCCGTTCTTATACCGATCTGTTTTCCGGTACGTGGATCAAGACCATTGTTTAACGCGATTTCCAAAACTTTGACCAGGTTGAAATATCCGGTGAGGATATAGCTCTCTTTACCAAAAGTACCTGTCTCCACACAACCCGAGGCCCCACCCCCTCGTGCATCGACAATGGCCTTCCCCTGTCGCGTCAGTTCCTGGATAATGGCATCGGTGTTAAATATCGAGGGTTGACCAAAGCCTGTTTTTATGATTTTAATGGCACGTTTTACAAACCGATCCGGATTTTTCTTGCTGACCTGTACCATAGAGCTGGGCTGAAGCAAGCGCATCTCCTCGATGATATCCAATATAAGGTATGAGAGATCGTTCACTGCATCCGATCCGTCTTCCTTCACACCGCCCAGATTGATGAGACAGAAATCTGTATATGTAGCACTCTCCTGGGCTGTAATTCCGACCTTGGGCGGTGCCGGCTGATTATTGAACTTGATCCAAAAAGCCTGTAAAAGTTCCCTGGCCTTCTCATCAGTCAGGACGCCCGTCTCCAGGTCATTTTTATAAAATCGATAGAGATGCTGATCCAACCGCCCGGGATTAAAAGAATCCCAGGTATTCAGTTCAGTAATGACACCCAAATGGACAAACCAGTAGTATTGCAGGGCTTCGTAAAATGTTCGCGGCGGATTTTCAGGAACGTGCGTACATATGTCTGCTATTTTTTGCAGCTCTCGTTTTCGATCCGGATCATTCTCCGATGCCACCAATTCTGTGGCCTTTTGAGAATAACGTTTTGCAAAGGAGATCAAAGCATCGGCGGCTATGGACATGGCCCTGAGCGCTTCTCGTTTGTCAAAAGCCTCGGGATCATTGAAAAAATCCAGATTGTCGATGCTTTTCCGGATGGCCTTCTTGAAATCGGCCATACCGCTCCGATAAATTTTATCGTCCAGAACCGTATGCCCCGGAGCCCGCTGCTCCATGAATTCCGTAAAAATCCCGGCCTCGTAAGCATCTATCCATTCCGGGTCAACCTCCGCGAATAACCGCTCCCGGAGGGCACGACCCTCCCAGAAAGGAATGATATCCTTGGAATAGATATTCCGTGTTTCATCAGACACATCAAAGGAAATCTTCTCACGCGTATCTAGACTATCCAGATCTTGCAGGCTATGGATACAGATCTCCGGAAACGTAGGGGTAGCCTTGGGCATAGGTCCCCGTTCCCCGACGATCAACTCACCATCGCCAATAAAAAGGGATTTATTTTCAAGTATATATTTAAATGCAAGTGATCTCGCTATCGGCACGGCCACGCTTTTGGCCTGACCACTCTTATAGAATTCTGTAAGCAGTACAGCCCTTTCCGGCGTCATTGAAGGCTTCGCTTGGAGACTCTCCTCCCGGAGGCGCCTGATGCGTTCATTCATGACTATCCTCCAATCTTGACATGAAATCCTCGATTTTCAAATTGACTTTTTATCACTTCCATTACATCTTGCGAAGGTGGAGACACATTCACCATTTTATTTTTAATGCGAAGACGTTTATATTTTTCAGTACCAAAACAATTGAAAGGTAACAAACTGACATTCCTAATATGGTCGAGTTTTACTAAAAATTCCATGATTTGATTCAGATTATACTCGGTATCTGTGATTTTTGGAATAATGGGGATGCGAATATCGATGGGTTTCCCTTTTTCCACGAGTCGATTTAAATTATCTAAAATAAGCATGCCAGACACACCCGTATATTTCTGGTGCTCCTCATCATCCATGAGTTTCAAATCGTAGAGAAACAGGTCGGTTTTTTGAATCATGCGATCTAAAACATCGAATGGAGCATATCCACTTGTATCAACGGCTGTATGGAGGCTTCGTTCTTTGCATTCGACCAGGAGGGTCCAAAGAAAATCGGGCTGCATCAGAGGTTCACCTCCCGAAAATGTAACTCCACCACCCGATTCATCGTAAAAGATCACATCTTTCTCAACCTCTTTGATGATCTCCTCAACGGTGACCTCTTTTCCGATGGCATCTTGGTTCTCCGAATAGTGGGTAATAAACTCCCTCCGTCTGACCGTCTTTTCTACAACATCGGGTCGCAGATTCCGACTCTCGGGATTATGGCACCACCAACATTCGAGAGGGCACCCTTTGAGAAATACAGTCGTCCGGATCCCCGGTCCATCGTGAAGAGAATATTTTTTTATATCAAAAACAATACCACTATTTTTCATTCATAATTCATAATTTAAAATTCATGATTATTTTTTATACATCACCTCGCCCCCCACAATAGTATAAACCACCTCAGTCGTCAGGATCTCATCATCCGG
>CAZYTI010000565.1:0-3903 GCA_964650065.1 uncultured bacterium | reverse complement strand
CCTTATCCTGGGCCGAGTATGAGAAGGAAACAAAAGTAAACAGGAAGATTGTCCTGATTCCCATGTTTCGTATGGTATTCATTTTATCAAACCTCCTTTTCAGTTGAAAAAATTATAAAAACACGATCAATATTTATGTGCACGACCATCCCAAGATACGCAATGGCAAAAGGGAAGTAAATGGTAAGAAATTCCCTTTTTAGTAAAATGGTAAAAAATTACTATTATTTCTTTGTATTTTGTGGTGTGTTTTATTATAATGGGTGAAACGGAACGTTATTTTAATAGGGGATATTCGTGGGATGAAGCATATTATTCTTTTTTTTCTGGGACTGAATCTAATTGCAGGGACAGGTGTTTTTCTATATGCTTATCAAGTCTACAGAAAATATTATCATAACTATCTCAAAGCACTCCTTTATTATATTTTATTTTTTAATATCATGATCTTTGTCGCCTTCATCAATGAATACCTGCTTATCAATTTATTCAACAGCGATTATACGGACATGCTTCAAGATTCTGTGCTTCAACTTTTAGCATTATTAATCTTGGTGGTTTTCGCTGCTGAATTTGGCATTACCTACAGTGTATACCGGATTGCGATTTATTTAAAGGGCAAAGCCATTACGAGATGGATCAAGGTGTTCTTTATCGGGTGGCTCACGGGCTCTGCTGCAGGATCCCTGTATGGTATGTTCGTCACTTATCAGAAATATGAGGTAGAACCATTTTACTGGATACACGCAGGTTGGATCTTTTCGATGGATGTCATCATCTTGTCCGTGTTGATCTCGACACTCGTTTTTTGGTACAGGAATCGTATGACTGAGCACTCAATCAGATCGTTTGCTTATATCTTTTTGGCAGGATATGCAGCGTTCACTTTATCGCAGCTCGATTTCTATTTCTTCCATACAGGTATTGAAAAGAATTACGCTCCGTTCATTCTCCTTCTCATCAATTTCTGTCCGTTTTTCTGGCTCAAATTCTATTTTACCAAGCAAAACCTCATGCCTTCAACGATGGAAAGGATGGAAGGCATACTCAACAGGCTGTGCCATAAATACCATATTTCCAGAAGAGAAAAAGAGATCATCGAATTGATATTACTCGGTAAGAGTAACAAGGAAATTGAAGACGCGCTTTTTATATCGTTCAATACGGTTAAAAACCATATCTATAATATTTATCGGAAATTTGGCGTACAAAGCCGCAGTCAATTGATACATCTTATCAATCGCCATACTATTGATGAAGCGTAGAAAGGACTTAGAAGTTAAAATTAAGCATTATTTACCACAAGCAAGAAAACCTGAGGATATTTCCTCGATAAGGTTAAGCCTCTTTTGATCCTCTATGATAAAATTTACCCACTCTGAAACCATATTACATCAAAAATGAGACTTTTTTCCTATTAACATCGGAGTTTTTCTTCCGTATATAAAGCATGTGACAATCTATTCGATAATGCAAAGCGTAAATAAATTATAGTGGGCTCTCCAGAATGTACTTTTAACCCAGGAGGTAAAAATGACAGATCTAATTTCTCCCAAAACGGACCGAAGAGCGTTTATTACCAAAATTCTCCCTGGCTGTGCAATGACTTGCCTCGGTACTCAGGCAGTGCTTTCCTCGGTAGTCTCCGGGGACCGTACGTCTATGCAGGAGGAAATCCATAAGTTCAAGGAACCCGTCGGACGTGTACCGACGAGACTGCAGATGACCATGACGAGATATGGGGATTTTATACAGCTTGCCCGGGCATTGGAGAATGAGATGGGTAAGGATAAGTTGATCGAGTTTCTGAAGAAGACCACGACGGAAAGACTTTTGGAGGTTGGGAAGAATCAGGCGAGCCGATCCCCCGACGATTCGTTTGAGACCTATGTCAAACAGTTTCGCGGCGGATATGAGAATTCGCTCACGAAGGAAGTTGTCGAAGATACGGACAAGGCGTTCGAGCTGAAGGTGACGGAATGTTTGTGGGCCAGTGCCTTCCATGGTATGAATGCCGGAGACCTCGGCCATGCCTGGGTCTGCTGGGGTGATTATGCCTGGGCCCGGGGGTTCAATCCGAAAATCGAGATGGTGCGGGATAAGACTCTGATGCAGGGAGATGATTGCTGTAATCATCGCTATCTTTGGAAAGGATGATTCAAAAAATGAACTTTAGTTTTCGATGGTTCGGGGTGTTTATCCCGGATCATCGAAAATATCTGTCCCACCTCGCCAATACGTGTATCAATCCACCATGAAAAGCAGGAGGGTATCATGGAGAAGAGCAATGTTCTTCACACAAGCCGCCGCGACTTTATCACCAGGTCCGTTCCGGAATGAGAATAGCGGCGTCGGAAAGACCATCGTCCGTGAGGTCGTTGAGGACAGTGAACACGTATTCGAGATGAAAATCACGGAATGCCTGGCGGAAATCGTTTTCAGGGAAGCGAATGCTCTGGATTTGGGATACGCCTGTGTGTGTCATGCTGATTTCGGTCTTCCGGTCGGTATCAATTCAAAATTGAAACTCATACGCACCAAAACCCTCATGCAGGGACATGACTGCTGCAATCATAGATATGTTTGGGAGGAGTAACTTTTGATGGTCTAGGAGATATCCCATCCAGGTTAAATCAGAACCAATTATTGTCTATCATTATACATAACTTTGAAATGTTATTCAACCTTCTTTCCGCGTATATCGCTGCCACTAAAATGCAGAACAAAATCTTTTACTTCGCCATTCTCGTCCTTAATGAAAGTCATTCCTGTATTTTCACGAATTTTTACAAAAAATTTGGTCTCCGATTCGGGGAAAATTTCAATCCGCATCGGCATCGCCAGCGTTTCAATAAAAAGGCGCTCGTTCTCTTTTGTGACAGTAATCGTATCGCCGTTTACAAGGGCATACTTGCCGATGTAAGCATCATAAATAATGGGATCCACTTCCGCGATTTTATATGATTCAGGAAGGTCAAACTTCTCACCGAACAGAATCGCGGCCAGATCTTTTCTGATCTTCACCATGGGAGTATGGATAAAGTTGCTCAATACGATGAGGCAGGCATCATCATCGACGAACCGGGCTATATAGGCCTGAAAGCCGGACGAATTCCCATCATGCCAGATCATTTTATGATCGAATCGTTTTGAGATGACCCATCCGTAACCGTAATGTCTTTTCGGCGGTGGCGTGAAGATTGTCTCCATTGACCTTTTATTAATCAGCTTTTCAGTATACAGTGACCTATCCCATTTATGCAAATCTTCGACCGTAGAGTATAAAGTTCCCGCTCCACGAATGCTGGTCAAATCAAAATAATCGGCATTCGCAAGGCCATCTCTGCCGTTAGGGGCGTATCCGTCTGCCCTGTGTTTAACGAGAGTGATGGGGTCATCAAATCCGGAATCTTTCATATCGAGAGGATCGAAAATGTTATCTTTTAGGAAGTTTCCATACGACCCTCCTGAAGCCTTTTCAATAATATAACCCAATAACATATACCCGGAATTGCTGTATTGATACTCTTCCCCAGGAGCAAACAATATCTCCTTCTTTTTCAATGTTTCAATGGTTTCTTCCAACGGCGTTTTAATCTTAGTTATTTTTTTAAAATCCGGAATATCCTCCAAAGCCGGGACACCCGACGTGTGAGTGAGCAGATGGTGGATGGTGATCCTCTCTCCATTTGGAAAATGGGAGATATACTTCGACAGTGGATCATTTACACTGAGCATTCCCCTTTCCTGGAGAATCATGATGGCCATGGCCGTGAATTGTTTTGCCATCGATCCGATCTGAAACTTGGTATGACGTGTAATCAGAATCTCATGTTCGTAATCTGCCATTCCGTATGCTTTATTCACCAAAACCCGATCATCTTTGGCGATTAAAACGGAGCC
>CAZYTI010000564.1:0-3903 GCA_964650065.1 uncultured bacterium | reverse complement strand
ATCGATTCGAATAAAAGTGTGGTCATTCCGTCTTCCAGAGATTTTCAGAAGACAATTTATGATTTTATGAAGCGTGCATTGGAAAAGGGTGATTTCGATGCTGTTCTCATTCCGGTTAAAGTACCTTCGGGTGATTCTTACAGTTGGATTCTGTGTCAGGATATTTCCTTAGTCGATGATGCAAATCCGGTTGCACCGATCATGCCTGTGCAGGGTGCCAAGGCACTTAAGAGTTTCACCCGTAAGGGGGAAGGCGAACTGAAAGTCGCTGTTGTGATGAGACCCTGTGAGGTACGAGCCAGTATTGAACTGACCAAGTTGAATCAGGTTCACCTGGATAATATTATAATAATAAGCTACGATTGTCCGGGTGCGATCCCTTACTCAGATTATTTGGGAAATCCACAGGAGAGTGAAAAACAATTTCAAAAGATACTTACCGGAAAGCATTTTAACAGTGACATTGTAAAACCTGTATGTCAAATATGTGATCAATTTTCTCTTCCCGCGTCCGATCTGCATTTTAGTTTGCTGGGATCAGTTGACAAATCGGTGTTGTTGATCTCCAACAGTGATAAGGGACGGACCATCCTCGATAATCTCAAACTTCAATACATTGAAGATTTGTCCGTCTGGCAGAATCAGATTACAGAAATCAAGGAGAAAAGAGCACAAAAGAGGAAAGATGTCTTTAAAGAAATTCAACCTCTGATTGATGGATTTGACAATCTCCAGGCGTTTTTTGCCAACTGCATCGGATGTCATAATTGTCAAAGTGCCTGCCCTATATGTTACTGCCGGCAATGTTATTTTGATTCGGAAGTGGCAAAAAATACACGGGAAGTCGTTCAGAACATGGCAGAAAAGCAAGGATGCATCTCTTTTCCTGAGGATCTCATCATGTTCCATGTGGGGCGAATGTCACATATGAGTCTTTCCTGCGTTTCATGCGGACAATGCACGGATGTCTGCCCTGTTTCCATTCCAGTGGCATCTCTATTTAGTTATGTTGCGGATAATACTCAACCGGCATTTGAATATGTAGCCGGCATGGGGGCGGGAGAAGCTTTGCCTTTGAGAGACTTTAAATTAAGCGAGATTGATAGTATTGATGAGTTGGTGAAAAGCGCTGAATCGGAGGAGAAATGAAATGACTAAAGTGATGAATTTGAATAAAAGCGCTGATGAGGCCGTTATTGAATTTTTAAGACATCTACTAAATAATGAACTTGTAAGCGGAGTATTGACATTAATGAGGACCAAGAATAGAGAATGTTTCAGTTACGCTTTTGTTACAGACGCAGATGCTTTGGACATGGCTGTACCATTGGCTCCTGTAATGCCATCTAACGCGGGTACTATACTATCGTCTCTCACTCAAAGCAAAAAAAGAATTGCTGCCGTGGTTCGGCCCTGTGAGCAGCGGGCATTCATTGAACGAGTAAAACGTGAACAAGGATCTTTGGAAAATGTACTGTTGATATCCCATACATGCGGCGGTGTATATCCGCTAAAAACAGTCATTGAAGAAAAAAAAGAAGACCTTTTCGAAAAGTATCATGAGTCCCTTTGTGAGGGTCATGTTCCAGACAATGTACGCCCCACCTGCAAAGCCTGTGAAAATTGCATTCCCGTAAATACAGACATTACAATTTCCATCATTGGTGAGAAGAATATTAAATCTGAATGTTCATTCTTCTTAAATAGTGAAGCGGCTGTGGAACTCTGTAAAGATTTTTCAGAAACAATGACGGATGGAAATTTTGATGAATCATTATTAAAAAAGCATCTTGAAGTTCGAAGAGAGACAAAAGAGAATTTATTCAATACAGTCGTTACCCAAGAGGACGGCCTTGATGGATTGATCGATGTTTTCGGAAAGTGTGTCGGATGTCACGGATGCGGCCATGTGTGTCCTATTTGTTACTGTGTACTGTGTGATTTCGAATCGCACAATTATGATTATAACAGCGCCATCTACGAGAAGGAGTTGTCCCAAAAAGGGGCTTTTCGGCTTCCGTCTGATACCATATTTTTTCATCTGGGGAGAATGTCTCACATGAGTTTCTCCTGTGTAAACTGTGGCCAATGTACCGATGTTTGTCCTGCCGATATTCCGGTTGCAGCGATTTTCATGAGAACGGGTGAACAGACCGCAAGTTTATTTGATTATGCCCCTGGCAGGGATGTGGAGGAATCTATTCCGGTGATGGTATTTAAGGAGGAAGAATTCCAGGAACTTGGAGAATGATTGGCGATTCTGAGTATTCTCACCAATAAATATTCAGTATAGGAGATATGTAAATATGGAAAAAGAATTCACACCAAGAATATTGAGTTTTCTTTGCAAGTGGTGTTCTTACACAGGAGCGGATTTGGCCGGGACAAGCAGGTTGCAGTATCCTTCGTCTATTCTACCCATTAAAGTCATGTGTTCCAGCCGCGTTGATCCGGTTTTTATTATAAAAGCGTATTTACAAGGTGCGGATGGTGTTTTGGTTGGAGGATGTCATCCGGGTGATTGTCACTATCAATCCGGGAATTATCATACTCGAAGACGATTTGCGATTTTACAAAAGATTTTTATGTCCCTCGGCCTGGAATCCGAAAGACTCAGGTTGTCCTGGATATCTGCCTCGGAAGGGCCCAAGTTTGCCAGGGTAGGAACTGAATTCACACAAAAAATAAATGAAATGGGTGAGAACCCAACGAAGACGCGCATTTTTCTTTGACAAGAAAATCATAAGGATTATTCATGGACAAAAAGAGTAAGTCCGTTTTAGTGGTTGGTGCTGGAATCGCAGGTATTCAGGCTTCTCTCGATCTGGCTGAAATGGGTTTGGATGTGCATCTGGTGGAAGACACGCCAACAATTGGCGGTCGGATGCCGCAGTTGGATAAGACGTTTCCAACCAATGATTGTTCGATGTGTATCCTGGCACCCAAAATGAGCGAATGTGTCAGACATCCGGGAATTACCCTTCATATCAGATCGTCCGTCGATTCTATTACAGGATCACAGGGACGTTTTAAATGCAATATCATTGAATACGCAAAATATGTGGATCCTGAAAAATGTGTTGCCTGCGGACTCTGTGAGGAGAAATGTCCGGTAAAAGTTGATGATGAATTTGATATGGGTCTTCGAAAACGGAAAGCCATTTCCCGCTATTTTCTTCAGAGTATCCCGGCGGAATACACCATCGATAAGAATCACTGCCTCTATTATACAAAAGGTGTTTGTCAACTTTGTGAGAAAGTGTGTCCGGCTGGCGCGATCAAATATGATGACCAGGACAAAGAGATCGAGTTGGACGTTGGCGCTGTGATACTGGCCACTGGGATCGATGCTTTCGATCCCATCGGATTAGGACACTTTGGATATCATCGTTTCAAGAATGTGGTGACCTCTTTGGAATTTGAGCGAATGCTTTCCGCATCGGGGCCGTTCGGAGGTCATGTGGTTCGAGCCTCGGATAAAGAGGAACCCAAGAAACTGGCATTTATTCAATGTGTCGGATCGAGAGACGAACTGATTGATAAAAACTACTGTTCATCGGCATGTTGCATGTTTGCAATTAAACAGGCCATTATCGCCAAAGAGCATAGCAAAAAGCTAAATGCTTCAATATTTTACATGGATATCCGGGCTTTTGGTAAAGATTTTGATAAATATTATGAAAAGGCTGAGAATCATTATGGTGTCATGTTTGTGCGGTCCAAGGTGTCTGAAATTTCTGAGCGGGACAATGGGAGTTTGAGGTTGAAATATACCATGGAAAACGGAGAGATACGATATGAAGATTTCGAAATGGTGGTTCTCTCCATAGGACTGGAATCCCGGAAAAATATGCAACAATTGGCGGAAAGACTCGATATTAAACTGAATGATTATGGATTCTG
>CAZYTI010000563.1:0-3914 GCA_964650065.1 uncultured bacterium | reverse complement strand
TGTCCTCCTAAATATCGTATCGTTTGATATGATATTTTTTACTTCTCAACTCCGATATTAAGTAGATCCCAAATCTTTCACCCATTGCTCTTTATTAAATATGCATCTGAACCTTATAAAGACTTATATCACATCAACTACTATCATCTCTACAATCACCTCATTTTCTCTCAGGAAATCTATTCGCTGTTAATCTATTTGTTTCTCTTAGAATACATATCAATCATCCCGATTTTGTCCTAAAATATTTGTCTCCGATCTATATCAACACATTGGAAATAATTTCTCCGGAAATCTCTTTATTAGGATATTCATCTTTAACATGATATCACAATAAGCGATGTCTTAGATGTGTTCACCTTTCGAGAACACAGAGTATCTTTTTTTCTCTGTGGCCTCTGTGGTTTCATATTTATCTCTCCTTTTTCATAAACTTTTGACATTACCTAAGAAATCAGGCAATTGGATTCAAATTTTAACGATCATTACGATTTTTTTACTTATCTCACTTCCAACTTCAGGCACTTTCGCTCACTTAAGACATTACTTAGTATTTTAACAGATTATTCCAAAGAAATCAAGGAAAAATTTTAAAAGATTTACCACCGAGGATCAATGGAAGCTTGACAATTAAAAGTGAATTTTGTACTATTAATAACTTCGGCCTCATTTTTGTCTTTACTGTCATTAAGAATACTTGGATTGGCATTGATGCTCTTCGAAATTGACGATGTATCTGTCGTTCGACAGAACAAAACGATTCTCGATGGGATATCGGTTCAAATTAAACCGGCATCTTCTTATGCAATTATGGGACCCAGTGGTGCCGGAAAGACGACATTACTAAAACTCTTTAATTTGATGACCATCCCCACATCAGGAACAATTTGCTATAAGGGAAAGGACATCTTCCAATATCCGCTGATAAACTATCGCAGAGCCATTCCTGTTGTTTTCCAGGAACCCGTCCTTTTTGATGGCACTGTTGAACAGAACCTCCATATACCTTTTACCCTGAAACACTGGAATCAGGAAAAACCCGGCCAATCACAATTGGAGAGAATTTTATCACTCTGTCAGTTAAATTTAAATATCCTCAATGAAAACAGTCGGGTATTGTCCGGGGGAGAGAAACAAAGAGTAGCAATAACCAGAGCTCTGCTACTAAAACCCGAGGTGCTTCTATTAGATGAACCGACATCGGCCCTGGACGTCAAAACCGCCGTCCGGATCATAAATGGAATACTCGCACTTGATCCCAAGGTTACCCTTATCATCGTCACGCATTCTATAGGAATTTTAGACCATATCGACAATAAGATATTAATCGAGGATGGACGCGTCATGGATAGGCAATGAAAGAGAAATGATGCAAGGTGCCATCGACATCCCCATCAGCAGGCTAATCGTGGCCTACATTCTGTTCCTGGTGATTTTCATCCTTGCCAGATGGAAAAATCTTAAATTAGGCAAAGATCTCATCTATTCTGTCGTGAGGATGAGCCTTCAGCTCTCGCTCCTGGGTTTTCTCTTGACCCATATCTTCCAGATCGACCTGTGGTTCATCATCACCCTCATCTTCCTGGTCATGGTCTTTTTTGCTGCACAGACTATTGTGAGAAGATCGGGCATCCATTTCCCGGGGATATATCGACTTCTCTACATCTCCATACTCCTGGGAGGAGGCGGCGTGCTCGTTTTCTTCATATTATTTGTCGTTCACAACGAGCCCTGGTATGAGCCCAGGTATTTTATTCCCCTGGCCGGAATGATCATCGGCAATTCCATGAATGGCAGCGCACTGGCCTTGGAACGATTTTACGATGACGTAAAAAAACGGCGCAGGGAAATCGAAACTCTGATATCCTTCGGAGCCACCTCGGACGAGGCCTCAAGGGATTCATTTCGTCTGGCCTATCGTTCGGCGCTCATCCCCTCCCTGACCAGCATGACGGGTATGGGTATCGTATTTATTCCAGGAATGATGACGGGCCAGATTTTAGGGGGATCACCACCCATGATCGCCATTAAGTATCAAATGACGATCATGGCCGCGATCCTGAGTGCCGTGGCACTGACCAGTTATTTTATTCTGTCCCTCGAATACCGATATTTCTTCGATAAATATCATCTTCCCAAAGAAGAGATATTTAGAATTTCAGATATGGAATAGATCTTACTTTATGAAGGCCAGGGGAAATTTTCGAGGTTGAATTCAATACGCTTTTAAAAATGTGGGAGGAAACTCGTTGAATTCGTTGGATAAGCTCTGGAGACAGGGTAAAGATTTTCTGGGCGTTCGCTATCCACTTATGTGTGGGGCCATGACCTGGATTTCAGACAGTCAATTGGTGTCGAAGGTATCCAATTTAGGTGCCTTTGGCTGCCTGGCTGCGGGAAATATGGAATCCCATGTCCTGGAAAATGAAATTGATGAGACGCGTTCACGGACAGACAAACCCTTTGCCGTAAACCTCATCACCATTGCACCCAATTACAAGGATCATCTAAATCTCATTGGTAAGAAAAATGTACCCTACGTCATCTTTGGCGGTGGCATACCCAAGGCCTCTGACATCCGAAACGCCAAAGAAAGTGGTGCCCGGGTGCTTTGCTTTGCCTCCACCGAGTCCATCGCCTTGCGTCTCATCGACCACGGTACCGATGCCCTTTTACTGGAAGGGAGTGAAGCCGGCGGGCATATCGGTCACGTATCGCTGACCATCTTGCTGCAGCAGGTCCTTTTCAGGGTGGGATCGGTGCCCATCTTTGTGGCCGGGGGCATCGGCTCGGGACGCCTGATTCCCCATCTTCTCCTCATGGGTGCCGCCGGTGTACAATTGGGCACCCGTTTCGTGGCAACGGAGGAGTGCAACGCCCACCTCAGGTTCAAAGAGGCCTTTATAAAAGCAAGGGCCCGGGATGCTGTTGCCACACCGCGAGTGGGTTCAGAGCTCCAGGTCGTTTCTGTTCGAGCCCTGCGCAATAAAGGGATGGAGCAGTTCGCAGATATGCAAATGGAACTCATCCAGCTCAGGCGTCGAGGACAACTGACACAACCGGAAGCGCAACTCGAAGTGGAGAAATACTGGGTCGGTTCTCTGCAAAAAGCGGTCGTGGAAGGTGATGTCATCAAGGGATCTCTGATGGCAGGACAGAGTGTTGGGCTGGTGAATCGTATCCAACCCTTGAAAGATGTGATCGGTGAGTTGTTAGCCGAAGCCAATGAGGAACTGGAGCGGATTCAAGAACGCTTGAGCTGAAAATCTAAAACAAAAAGGAGCCACAAAGACACGAAGACACCAAGAATTACATAGTTAAAAATTTTACTTTTTCTAAAATTATTGGCAAGTATAATTGTATGGTAACGCTGATTTAATATATTAATTATCATTACTTTGTGTCTTAGTGTCTTTGTGGTATATCCATGTCTACAGCTATTAAGGATCAACAAAATGTTTGGGAGGTAATAGAATAAAATGAAGCAATGGTACGAAAAAATGTTCGAAAATTACGCCAAAACCTATGACAAAGAGATCTTTACGACCGGTACCACAGGTGAGGTCGATTTTATCGAAAAAGAGATCGATTTCAATAAAGAATGCCGAATCCTGGACCTGGGGTGCGGTACGGGAAGGCATGCCATTGAACTGGCCAAAAGGGGATATGGTGTCACGGGAATCGATCTTTCCGGCTCACAACTGAAAAGGGCCCGGGAGAAAGCCGGAGAGGCCGACGTCCAGGTTGATTTTATCCAGGGGGATGCCAGAAAAATCAGTTACAAAGGCACTTTCGATTTAATCATCATGTTATGCGAGGGTGGTTTTCCTCTCATGGAAACCGACGATATGAACTATCAAATACTCAAAAAGGCCGAACGTGCCATTAAGACAAATGGTAAATATATATTCACG
>CAZYTI010000562.1:0-3915 GCA_964650065.1 uncultured bacterium | reverse complement strand
CGGTTGATGACAGTGAGAACACTCGCTCACCTGGGTTGCTGATAACTTCTTGTGAGTTCTTCTTTTATCTCTTCTGGATTTTGAAATCTTGCGTTTTGGTAATGCCAAATAAATCTCCTTTCAACAATCGTATTAAACCTTTTATCACGATAACACCTTGAATCTTGAGTCAAGTTTTTGAAGCATAGTCTTGACTCAACGATGACTCGTCCCGCTGCAGGGCGGGATTACGTAATTGTTTTAAAATGCTTGAGAGCTTCCCATCTAGGATCTGTTTCATCTCTCGTACAGGTACATATGTTTTGATTCAAGTCTGCACCACACTGCGCACACACACCTAAACATGCTTCTTTACAAAGGCACTTGGCTGGTACAGCAAGGGCCAGCGCATCGAGTGCATCTTGTGAAATATCAATCCCCTGCGCTCCGGGGGGGATGCCTATGATATCCCCCTTTTCCTCTTCGTCGGCTCTGGCAGTATCATGAGTAAAGAGTGTTTTTACTTCTCCTTGGATTTGCCTTGAGAAATGAGCCCCGCATCGATCACAGACACAATCGGCTTTACTTTCCACCTCGAGTTCAGTTAAATAATCATCCCCCATACTTGTAACTTTAACATACACCCTGATCTCGCCAGGAAATTGATGCGCTTCACCGGCTTTCAGATCCATTGGGGTTGTAGAAAACTCAAAAGTCGAAACACCTTCTTCCAGTGAGGAAAAAGGAATGCAGAGTTTTCCAAGATAAACGGAGGCCAAATTTACAGAATTCTCCATTAAGAAACAAGAAAAAATTACAATTTTACCATTTTCCATCTTGAAGATACTGATACATCGCCCTGGCTGCTTTCCGGCCGGCACCCATAGCTGAAATGACTGTAGCCGCCCCAGTTGCAACATCACCGCCTGCAAAGACACCTTTTTTGGAAGTTTTACCCGTTTCCTCATCGATGATAATCGTTCCCCATTTACTGATTTCCAATCCCTGTGTCGTATTGGGTATGAGCGGATTCGGACTGTTTCCGATGGAAACCACGACAACATCCACGGGAATTCGAAAGTTGGAACCTTCCATGGGAACCGGTCGCCTCCTGCCGGAGGAATCGGGTTCTCCTAATTCCATTCTGATGCACTCGACTTCTTTTAAGTTTCCATATTTATCACCGTGATAAGCCACGGGATTTGTCAACAAATTGAACACAATACCTTCTTGTTCTGCATGATGGATTTCTTCATCCCGGGCCGGCATTTCCTTTCTCGATCTCCGATAGATGATGAAAGACTTTTCTGCTCCCAACCGGAGGGCAGTCCTGGCAGAATCCATAGCCACATTACCACCGCCAACCGTTGCCACACGCCTGCCCCGGGCAATGGGGGTGTCGTACTCTGGGAAAAGATAGGCTTTCATCAGATTTGCCCGTGTAAGATATTCATTGGCAGAGTAAATATTATTGAGGTTTTCACCCGGAATATCCATAAACCAGGGCAGTCCGGCCCCCGTCCCCAGAAAGACGGCGTCATAGGTTTGGAAAAGTTCATCTACAGTTAAAGCGGTTCCGATGACATAGTCCTTCTTCAATTCGACACCCATGCGGCAGAGAAACTCGATTTCTCTGGCTACAATCTGTTTGGGCAAACGAAATTCCGGTATACCGTAAACCAGAACCCCACCCGGTTCGTGCAAAGCCTCAAACATGGTCACGGAGTGTCCCAATTGAATGAGATCACCAGCCACAGTAATACCTGCAGGTCCTGATCCGACGACCGCAATCTTCTTACCCGTGGGTTTGGCCTTGGGAAGTAACTCAGACTCCCCCTGCTTACCCTCCCAATCCGCTACAAACCGTTCCAGCCTGCCAATGCCCACCGGTTCCATCTTCTTCGCCAGGACGCATAATTTTTCACATTGCTCCTCCTGGGGACAAACTCGACCACATACTGCAGGAAGGACATTCTTCTCTTTCAGCACCCCTATGGCATTTCGGAATTCACCTTCCGCAATATGACCGATGAAACCAGGGATGTCGATCTCTACGGGGCATCCTTTCACACATAAGGGTTTCTTACATTTCAAACATCGTTTTGCTTCGTTTATCGCCTCTTCATCAGAATATCCGTATGGCACTTCTAAATTGTTGTGTATACGCTGCTTAGCAGGCTGTTCTCGCATTTCTGTTTTTGTCGGTTGAATCTTAGGCATCGTTTTAATCCCAAATTATTGATAATATGATCAAAATGATATTACAAACCCGTTTCCTCAGAAACGATTTCTTCCTTCATATACGCCTTCCGGCGGGCCATCAACTGATTCCAGTCAACCTCATGACCATCAAAATCAGGCCCGTCAACACAGGCAAATTTGGTCTTTCCGGCCACTTCAATCCGACAGGCCCCACACATCCCGGTCCCATCCACCATCACTGGATTCAGGCTGACAATGGTTTTGACTTCAAAGGGACGCGTTGCTTCCGAAACATCGTACATCATGAATGTACATCCGATGGCAATAATCCTATCGATCTTTTCACCCTGATTCAAGAGCTCCTTGAGACGATCGGAATTATGCCCTTTCTTCCCCTGAGATCGGTCACTGGTTGAGATAATAAGATCATCACTCACCTCTCTCAGTCTGTCTTCCCAATAAAGAAGAAACTGGCTCCGGGCCTCTATAAAACTCAACACCCGGTTACCCGCTTCTTTCAGGGCCTTGGCCACAGGAAAAATACTGCCAATGCCATAACATCCCCCCACACAGGCCACAGTTCCAAATTTACCGATATCAATGACCTTTCCCAGGGGACCGACAAAAGTGGAGACTTCAATCCCATTTTGAAGGTCCGCAAGTTTTCTTGTCGATCGTCCGACCTGCATAAATATACAGGATACCGTTCCCTCTTTTCGATCCCAATCTGCAACTGTCAGTGGGATCCGTTCTCCATATTCATCGACTTTGACGATCACAAAATGGCCTGGTTGGATTTTCCGGGCTACCAGAGGTGTTTCGACCGTCAATAAATGAATATTGGGAACGATCATTTTTCTCTCGATTACTCTGTTCATAAACCACCCTTCTCTATCTTGACAAAATGCATACTACGATATGAAAAATTGGGGGCAAAGGCCATACTCGGAAGTACCATATATACCATCTTTTTGGGGACCCTTTCAGATCTCAGAATATGTCCTTCGAGCATGTTTCCCTCACTGGTTTTCAAACGAACCGGATCTCCATCCTTCAGATTGCGTTTTTTAGCCTCCTGGGGATGGATCTCAATCGTAATTACAGTCACAACCCTTTCCATTCCAGGGACCATATCGGCCAAGGCTCCATTCCGATAATGTAAAAGGTTCCATCCAACCACAAGCGTGATTGGATATCCCTTGACGGGTTCCGACACATCCTTATTTATATTCAACTTGAAGAATCGATGTTCCCCCTCATCCCGAACGATCTCAGGAATCTTACCTTTTTTTCCCAGTTTTCCTGGAGTCAATTCTCTGTATTTAGGAAGAATTGTAGATATCTCTTTAAAAATTTCTTTTGGACTGTTAAAAGTGAAGCCCTCGACACTCAACCTCTGTGCAATTCGAGAGGTGATCCACCAATCGGGCTTGGCATTGCCCAAGGGTCTGATACTCCTTTTCAACCGCTGGATTCTCCCTTCGAAATTTGTGAGGGTTCCTTCCGTTTCATTCAAAAAGGCGGCAGGGAAAACGACATCTGCCAATTCCATCCAATCGGGTTCAAACACACTCTGAACGACGAGAAAGTTCAGTTTTTTCATGCACTCCATTTTTGGGAGATCACCCGTGACATAGAGGCATTCAATTTTCCCCTCATCAATGCCCTCAACAATCCCAGATAGATCATGTCCGGATTTGGCCTTGAGCGAAGCTCCCCATGCCTTTTCGTAAA
>CAZYTI010000561.1:1436-3919 GCA_964650065.1 uncultured bacterium | reverse complement strand
CGCAGCGCCTCAAAATTATAAATCTCACCATTTAAAACAACGGCCACTGTCTTATCTTCATTATAGATCGGTTGTTCACCCGTCTCCAGATCAATGATGCTCAGGCGTCGCATACCCAGGCCGACGTTTTTATAGAAAAAAAAGCCGTCATCATCCGGTCCCCGGTGTTGAATGACGCGACACATGGCACGGAGCAATTGCTCATCAACCGGCTTTTGTGTATCCTTATTTATCTTTCCGCAGATTCCACACAAAATTCTTTTAATCCTTTTATCACGATAAAAACTCAAATTTTGAGTCAAGTTTTTAACAGGCCATTGGTTGTTAGTAATTAGCTAATAGCTAACACCTAACACCTAACTCCTAATTCCTATCTGTTAAACTATTTATCGATTTTTCTCCAGAGGCGAAGTTTCGTTAGTACTTAATCTTTTCAAACAGCTCATCATAAAGTCTTTCAAACTGGTGAACCTGTCTTTCCAGGGTAAAATGTTTGGCAATCCGCTCTCCGCTGGATTTACCCATGGCTTCAATCTTGCCATCTGTCGATAATAACCGGATGATCGTATCCGCTAAAGCATCAGGATGTTTGGGGGGGACGATGTACCCGGTCTCCCGATCCAGGACTGCTTCCGATGTGCCATCGACACCCGTTGCAATCACGGGTTTGGAACAGGCCATGGCTTCAAGAACGGCATTGGGCAATCCTTCATAGAGAGACGGTAAAACAAACACATCAAACAGATGGAGCAATTGCTTCACATCCGAACGAAATCCCAGGAAATGAAAATAGTCTTCCAATCCCAACCGGCGAATTTGATCCTCTAATCGAGAGCGAAGCGGTCCATCACCGACAAAGACAAACCGCACATTGGGAAATGCACGGATGATTCGCGGTGCAGCAGCGATCAAATAGGTATGTCCCTTTTGGTGACCCAGCCGGGCCACCGTGCCCAATACGATGTGCTCTTTTTTCAGGCCGATGTCTTCTCTACGAAGATTGTCTGTATCAGAAAACAGACCCACATCGATACCGTATTGAATCGTAACCACCTTCCGAGGATCTATCCATTTTTCATCGATGACTTGCCTTCGCATGGCATCGGATACAGCGACCACTGCGTCTATTTTACGTGCAGCCAACCGATATGCCAATAATCGCATGGAGCGGTGGATATGCTCACCCACTTCCCAGGAAATGACGATGGGTACATTTGCCAAATACGCAGCGTAGGCCCCAATGACATCCGCATAAAACAGGGTCGTCTGCACGATATCGATGTTTTCCTTCTTCATCAAGTGTATCGACTTCATCAACAGACTGAGATCAAATCGGAAATGTTTCTTGAATACGAAAACCTTCACTCCAATCTTCTCAAACTCTTTGCGTAAAGGGCCATCTCCACCCACACTACAGAGGGTAATATTGTATTTATCTTTATCGAGAATATTCAGTAACTCTAATAATTTCAGCTCAGCGCCGCCAATATTAAAACCGTTCACCATATGCAGAATGTTGATTTTTTTATTTTCCATTTCTCAATAACCGAATCGCTTGACCTGACATCATCAATGGTTCACTCAGGATGATGGTCTTTTCTCATTTCCAAAATATGATTAAAAAGTGTTTCTATTTTTTTGGCATGTCCCTTCCAGGTATATTTTCGGAGGACCGATTGATGGGCATTCTCTCCAAGCTTTTTACAGAGATCGGGATTTTTTGCCAACTGTATGACTTTGTTTGTTAAATCTTCCTTGATATCCGGATCAAACAGACGACCGTTTTGACCATCCTCGATCACCTCACCGATTTGCCCGACATCACTGGCAACCACCGCTTTTCCACACGCCATGTATTCGAAGACCTTCATCGATGATGGATACCAAAAATCCAATTTGGGATAAGGGGCGATGACGATATCCATGGCAGAAAGATAACGCGGTATTTCATCGTATGGAACCACACCCGGCAAGATGACCCGGTCACTGAAGCCGGTCTCTTGAATCAACTCCTGAAATCGTAGTTTATTCCTCGCTCCACCCACATACATAAACAGTAGATCATCATTTTGGCTGAGTACGTCTTGCGTCATACGTACCAAATTACTCAAACCCTGCCATCCCCCGTCCAGGGATCCGATCCAACCCACGATCTTCTTGTCTGTGAGATGATACTTCTCGCTCAACTCATGATCTCGTGGTCGAGGAAAAAATATTTCCGGATCAGCACCATTGGGGATAACAATCATCTTTTCCTCGGGGATCCCTTTTTCAATGAAAAAATCTTTAAGGATGTTGCTAAGCACAATAATCGCATCGGCCTGCAGTAAGTTATGCTGTTCGATAGTCTCCGCGATACGGCTCAGATGAAAATTATCCTTACCATAAAATTTATTGTTTTCGTAAATGGGAGGATTATCCGCTTCAATGATTAGAGGAATCCCCTTCCGTTTACATAGAAAAAGGGACGAAAACTGATACAG
>CAZYTI010000561.1:0-1426 GCA_964650065.1 uncultured bacterium | reverse complement strand
TCCTTAAAATCTTCTCTTCTTGAATTAAATGCTTGGCATTCGTTAATAATAGTTTTGGTTCATTTAAATATTTTCTGAGCGTCTTTTTCAGAAAATATTTTTGTCTTTTTTCATAAGCCTCCCTTCTGTCATCCGGAGGTTGATATCCCCGCCAATAAATTTGTGTCGCATGACCCAATTGATGAAGACCATCCATAAATCCGATGGCCTTATTGGCCGAGCCGGCCGAGACGCCCTTGATATCAAACAAATAACTAAAATATGCTATCTTCATAATTTGGTCGCCATAAAGAAAAAATCACCCGTTGTACTCAACAATCGATTGAGTTCACTCGATGTTTCTGAACGTCTGATCGTATAACCCAACCACCACCAAATGCGGTGTATCACCTGCAGGGGCACGATCAGATAGGTAGAAATGATCTTTGGCAATCGCGGGAAGAGGCCTGATCCCATCCCGACCAAGGCCCTGAGAACCGTCCATTTTGCATTGGGTGCGATACAGTCGATACGAAAACCGGCACTCTCCAGGGTAGTCAAGGTTCCCAGACAGGTATGATGATAATAACTATCACCGTGGAAGGGTTCCATAAAGGCCACATTTCCAATGAATTTGCCTCCGGGCTTCAATACGCGATGAGTCTCCTCCATCATGACAAAGGGATACCTGATATGTTCCAGTACATTCATAGAGAGAATAAATTCGATACTTTCATTTTGAAAAGGAAGGGCATGAGCATCCCCTAATATGGGCGCTTCGGCGGTATCGTAATCCAGGCCGACATACTCAAATCCGGCATGTTCAATCACATCCCGATGAACGGTGCTCCCACACCCTAAATCCAGTGCAATACTTTCATCGGTACCGGGTTTCGGGAAATAACTCATCCACGCCTCGGTCAGGTGCCAGGGCACTTTCATTTTTTGAAAATCAACTTGTGGGGAGGCATTCTTTTTTAAAATTTTAAAACGGGGATCTCGTTCGGATGGAACATCAGTCCCTAATGTAAATTGCATCGGGTAAGGTTTTTCACGATGCAGCCTCAGGTCAAGCTGTCCCTCTCGTGAACAAACATACTCATCCTGACAATCCCGGCATCCGGCTCCTTTATCTGTTTTGTCCAAAGAACGACCACAATAGGGACATGCCAGAATACGCCAGATTCGGTCTGAAAAACCGGTTGTCAAAAATCTTCCTCCCTCAACTCCGGTATTGAAAAGAATTTCGCTTCCCCGGATTCAATTCTCTTTCTTCGATTCTCCAAAATTTCTCGATGCCATTGAGGCGATTCAGGTATAACGTCTTCAGCTATAAGGGAATCCCAGATCTGCTCCATTATCCTGATGCGTTCTTGGATTGTCATTTTTTTTATTTCATCTATGGCCATTTTTTTCTCATTGGATTAACGTGATAAAGACCATTAAA
>CAZYTI010000560.1:0-3922 GCA_964650065.1 uncultured bacterium | reverse complement strand
ATGCCCAGCCGCAATATCCCGGAATCTGAGATACAATACCATCCAATGTGGGAACTTCAATTAGGGGTATATCCAATCCCAGCGCCAAACCTTTGGCCATACTCAGACCAATCCTCAAACCGGTGAAGGAACCCGGGCCTATGGATACGGCGATCCCGTCGATCTCATGTATCGATATCCCCGCATCCGCGGTCACGGTTTCGATTGCCCCGGGCAGGTGTTCGGCATGTATTGTTCCTCTCTGCAGCCTGTAATCGGTTATAAAACCCTTTTCTCCCGTCAAGCCAACAGCACAAATCTGAGTGGCTGTTTCTATCCCTAATATAATCATGAACTTTTACATTTCAAACATTTTAGATCCGACAATCCCAGTCCCTGTGGTCCCATGATACGAATCAATCTTTGACCAACAACAAGGTTACCATTTTCCTTGATACGTTCCAAGGTAACCGAAATACGTTTATCCGGCAGCAATGCTTCCCCTCTCTCGGCCCATTCGATGATAGTAATTCCCCCTGCCATGATATAACCCTGGATATCCAGGTCTTCGATTTGATCCGGTGATTCCAATCGATAAAAATCTCAGTGGAACACTGGAATCCGGCCGCCGTATTCCTGAATCAACGTAAAACTGGGACTGGTGACATAGTCTTTCACATCCAATCCTGCACACACACCCTGTATAAAAACGGTTTTACCACTGCCCAACTCACCATAAAGCGCCACCACGTCTCCCTTATCTAAAATCTTGGATAGTTGTTTTCCCCATTGAAACGTTTCCTGATGACTCGTTGTTACAATTTCTAAGACATCCCTTTCCATGAGCAACTTTACTTTCGCGTTTCCAAAATGATAATGGGGAGCACCATTTCTTCCAGTGAAACACCTCCATGTTGAAAACTATCCCGAAACAGGGCAAGATACTGATGATAATTATTGGGATAGACAAGGTAATAATCTTCTCTGGCGATCAGATAATTGGTATTAATCCCCACGGTAGGCAGACCATAGTGTTTAGGTTCTTTTACCTCGATAACTTGTTTTAACTCTGCCTTGATGCCCTTACCGTATTTATATCGAATATTAGTGGATGTGGTTCGATCCGCCTGAACCAATGCCCCTCGCATCACCCGTATCGATCCATGATCGGAGGTGATCACCACCTTGACACCTGCTCTTGCAGCAGATTTCAAAATCTGAAACAGAGAGGAATGTTCAAACCATGTCTGGGTCAATGATCGATAAGCCGAATCATCGGGTACAATTTCTCGAAGAATTTGAGAATCACTCCTGCTATGCGCCAAAATATCGACAAAATTAAACACCATGGCAACAAACGGGCGTGCAAAATAAGATTCGGCATTTTTGGCCACCTTTTTCCCTTCATCGGGATCCAGTATCTTGATATATTTAAGATCCTGTTTAAGTTCGATGCCATGGCGACGCAATTGAGCCCCCAAGAGTTGAGGTTCAAAACGATTTCGGCTCGTCTCATCCTCATCACATTGTTTCCAGAATTCAGGATGTTTCGCTTGAATTTCTATTGGGAAGAGACCTGCAAATATCGCATTCCGACTAAAAGGGGTTGCGGTCGGAAGAATCGAGAAGTAATATTGACGTGTAATGGAAAAAAAATCGTAAACGAGCGGCTCCATCATCAACCACTGATCTAATCGAAGATTATCGATGACGACAAATAAGACATGTTCACCCTGTTTGAGCATGGGAACAATGGTCTCTCGAACCACATCCACCGAGAGTAAGGGTCTTTCATGGCCCTTGACCCAGGATTCGTAATTTTTCTGTATGTACTTCCCGAACGCCAAATTACACGCTCTCCGCTGATCGTACAGCGTCTGCCGAAGGCCTAAGTCGGGGTGGGCGTCCAAATCGATGTCTCTCTCTGATAGTTTGATATGGATATCTATCCAGTCTTTAGGCGCCATGGGTCCATTTATCATGGATGATATCTCCCCAAATTCGGCCGTATAATCCCTGGCGATTTTTTCCTGAGCGATCCTCTTTTTCTCTAAAATACGCTTACACGATGAGAGAATTTGACTTGGATTCACCGGTTTCGTCAAATATTCATCAATTTTACCTCCGATGGCCTCCTCCATCAAGTCCTCTTCTTCACTCTTGGTGATCATGTTAACAGGTAGAGAGGGTGTGATTTCCTTGAGTTCAGAAAGGGCCTCAAGGCCGTCCATACCGGTCATCATTTCATCTAACAGCACCAAATCGAAGGTTTTTCGTTTTACCAAGGAAATGGCATCCTCTGCATTGGTCACAGGAGTGATAGAATAACCTCTTTCCTCTAAAAATAGAATGTGGGACTTAAGATGATCGATCTCGTCATCCGCCCACAATATTTCACCTTTGGTTTTTTTCATTTTTAGTTGTAAATCCTTTTAAAAACATAAGAATTTTTAATCAGATAGTCAATATGTTTTTCCCGAGCCTGAAACGGAGCTGCATTGTATGAAAATTCTCTTGATTTTATAAAATGGAAGCAATATATTGAAGCCTTTCAAAGGATGGAAACAAAGATTGGAAATTCAAATGAATAATCGAAACGCTCCAGTTATTATATTTTTATTTTTACTGACTGCCTCGTACTTTTCTTGTGCTCACCTCAAAGATGCACGTCAATCCTTCGAAGAGAAAAATTACACACGCACAATTTCCCTCTGTAAAAAGGCCATCATGAACGACTCGACCGATGTCGATGCCTACCTTCTCCTCGGTAAGAGCTATCGCTCCTCTGATTCTCTAATTCTCGCCTTGCATACCATGGAACGTGCCCACCAATTACAGTCTGAATCTCCAGTTATCATCCGGGAGCTTACCCAAATCAATATCCTCTTGGGAGACAAAGCAGTCTTGGCAGAAGACGGTCAGCAGGCCTTATCGTACTATGAAGCTGCCGAAGCACTTTCTCCTACTCATCCGGATGCAATGAAAAAAATCGCAGAGATATATGTGAATAATGGCAAACTCGACAAGGCAAAATTGAAATATGAGACACTGCTGTCTGTCGCTCCGGACTCAATAACCGGCTTAAGATTGGCCGAAATCAATCATAAGATCGCCTCTGCGATTTCCCTTTATGAAGAAGGGCTTAAAGCTCTGAAAAGCTATAGATATCGAACTGCCAGGGCACTCTTTCAGAAAGCGATCAATGAAAAATCTGATTTCACAGATGCTTACTATCATCTTTATATGACCGAGGGGCATATCCTCTTCAAACAGGCGACCCAAAAGGACTACTGGGATGCCATCACAGCCTATGGCAAAGCAGCGGCTATTCGTACAGAGGGTGCAGAACCCCACTATTTCATGGCGATAGCATACGAAAAGAAAGATCCGGATGAATTTATCAATGCCATTGAAGCCTATGAAAAGGCCCTGCACCTCGAACCGGAGGATCCCTTTTCAAAAACATGCGAAAAAAAAATTAAAGAATTGAAGACCCGCAAGGAAAAATTGGAGAAGTTCTGGGGAAGAAAGAAATAGGGCAACCGATTTATCCCTCCTTAAGCGTATCAGGTATTGTTAAAAATTAACCACAGAGCACACAGAGAAATTAATAATATTATTTATGTTACACAATAAAATCTTATTTCCCCTCTGTGTCCTCCAAATGATTAATCGTGTTACCATCTTTTAATTTTTCTGCCTTGAAATTAATCAGTTAATCCACTCTTTTATCCATTTTTAATATCTTCATGGGAATATTCATTTTTAGTACATAAAATTTTTCTCTGTGAACTCTGTGGTTTCTGTGGTTTCATATTTTTCTCTCCTCTTTCATAAAACGTAGTGGTATAAGTTTTAGAATTATTTTTATTTAATTTGTTTATTTCCATTCAGTTGTATAATATTAGGCTTGCCTCCCCGCCTTCCTTTTTGCTAAATATCT
>CAZYTI010000559.1:0-3925 GCA_964650065.1 uncultured bacterium | reverse complement strand
CAAATACCTCCCGTGTCCTGCCCTTCCGGTTTGGGGATGATCTATGTGTGTGGTTAAAAATATCAATGTGGCAGCGGACGCCCAATTGATATTTGTAACCACACCCATCGATCTTCCCCAAACCGGAAGGGCAGGACACTGGATGTATTTCTTCAAGTCTGAGAGTCAACAGAAGCTGTATGAATTCTGGTATCAAAACGGCGACATCCTTCAACAAGACCCGCTCACTGTTCAAGAGGGAACCGTTGATCAATCCATGAATCCGCTTCCGGAAAGCTGGATAGACAGTGATGAAGCACTGGCCGTGGTGGAAGCCAACGGTGGAAGTGATTTCAGAGGGACATACGGCGATTGGCGTATTGGTGCCACGCTCTTACCGCCTGGATCGGAATATCCGGGATCAGTATGGCTGGTGATGTATGGTTCCGAATCCAAAGATCTGGTCGTCGTGGTGGATGCCGTTACCGGCACGATTTATGAAATCCCGGTATTCACGGCCAGGGAACGCCTGTCTCAGGTGGATACGGCGGCCAAAGCATTGGTGGCGGATGCTCAGTTGATCTTTGTCCATTCACCTTCGGTGAATCCTGAAGGAGAAGCTGAAAAGTGGTATTTTATCTATAAATCGTCCGGGTTGAGTGAGATCTATGAATATTGGGCCTGGGGTGACCTTGTTGAGAAATCGGAGCAGAGGACGGTCATGGATGGTCGCATCAGACAGAGCAGGCCTGCCCTTCCGGAATCCTGGATAGACAGCGACGCCGCTCTGATCGTTGCCGAACAAAATAGTGGCAGTGAGTTCAGGCAGATATTTGACGATGTCAACATCGATGTGGATCTCACAAAATACGAATCGGGAGAGGCCGGTTGTGTGCGTCCCACCTGGCAGGTTTTTTATGTTTCACCCGACAGTGTAATGGTGGTCCGGGTGGATGCTATTTTTGGGACCACTTATGATAATTTACCAAGGGTGACTGCCCGGGAGAAATTGGCCTCCGTGGAAATTGAAACTGCCAATGCAAACATACCGGCGGATGCCCAATTGGTGTTCGTTCGGGCAGACAGGGTCGATCCTGATGGAAAGTCGGACCATTGGTATTATGTTTATGAATCGGCCGGCGAGGACACGCTGTATGAATTTTGGATTTATGGGGGCCAGGCGGAACAACGCGTAAGACATGCTTTGGATTGGTTACAGCCCGGCATGACTCCCATTCCGGATTTTTGGATGGACAGCGACTCGGCTATCTTTGTCGCTGAACAGGAGGGTGGGAATGAATTCCGACAAACTCATGATAATTGGATGATCGAAATGGATTTGCAAACTTTTGGACAGGGAAGTAGCAAGCTTATGTCGGTGACGGATATCCGGGCCATGTGGAATTTATATTATCATGCTGACGACGGCGCTTCAGCCAATTTTAATGTCATTGCAGTGATAGATACGAGTGCGAGTGACAGATCCAAGACCACGGCCCGGGAAAAATTGGCCTCAGTGGATTCTGCGGCTGTGGCTGTTGCAGCGGATGCATTGTTGATCTACGTGCGAGCCCATGGGTTGGATTCTTCCGGAAAATCAGGCCGTTGGAAATACATTTATGAGTCGGCCGACCGGCAAACCCGATACGAATTCTGGATTTTAAATGGCCAGGTAGTACGGCAGGATGAACTCACGATTCACTGGCTGCAGCCGGATATGACTGCAATTCCTGAATACTGGATAGACAGTGATTCGGCCGTTGCGAATGCAGAACGGAAGGGCGGCAAGACGTTCAGAGAAATGTATTCTGATTGGAACATCGAAATGGATTTGCATGCCTTCAGTGAGGGCATGAGTAAACAAGTGATCGCGACAGGGTTAAACGCCGTTTGGAATATTTATTACAATCGGCCATCAGGTCCGGAAGGGACGCATGTTGAGGTAAATGCATTATCAAACCTGCCTGATTATTTAAAGACCACGGCCCGGGGGAAATTGGCCTCTGTGGGGGCTTCGGCCGTGAATGTGGCACCCGATGCGCAACTCATATACGTCAGTGGCAACGATTTAAATTTAGAGGGGAAATCAGCTTATTGGTATTATATTTATCAATCTGCTGCACAGCAGAGTTTGTACGAATTTTGGGTTTTAAATACTCAAGTGATGCAGGCAGCCCAGGTGACCATTGCAAATCAGGACTTGTATTATGGTATGCCTGCGCTTCCGGATCGCTGGGCTGACAGTGATGTGGCCATCGCCCATGCAGAGCAGAACGGTGGGAGTCAATTCAGGGAGAACAACCTGGACTGGACCGTTAATGCTCGTCTATATACGACTCTTAACGAAGGGCCCAGGTGGGAGTTATTCTACGATTCGTCTACTAATTTTCGACAAATCAATGTCGATGCTTTTACTCATGTGGACTCGGAGCATCCGAATTCCCACATGCCCGCTTCTTTTCAACTCTTTCAGAATTACCCGAATCCATTTAATCCCATTACGACGATTCGTTATGAAATCCCCCAGAAGTATCACATCAGGATACGCGTTATCGATCTTTTGGGACATGAAGTGGCTCTTTTACAGGATGGGGAGATGGAACCCGGATCGTATTCAGTCATTTGGGATGGACAGGATGTCAAGGGAAAGCGGATGGGCAGCGGTATCTACCTGTATGAACTCAAAGGCAGTTCTTTCCGGCAGGTCAGACGAATGTTGCTCATTCGATGAGACTTTTTGTTAAATTTTCCGTATAATAGGACAACTTTCAAACAATCTGTGTACTTGGACAGGTGATATTAATATCACCTGAATAGCCCCGCCATTTATGGCGGGGATTAAAAAGGGATACACCCCTTAGGGGCTTTAGCCCTTTTTGCACAAGTGCAAGAAATAGGAATTAATATGAAATCAAGAGGATTTTTCATATGATCCAGGTAGAAATAGTAAGAGACCATCTTCGATCATTACTCCAAGGCAAGAACGCCCATCTCACATGGGAAGATGCGATCAAAGATTTCCCCCGGGATGACATCAATAAAAAGGACAAAAATATTCCATACAGCCCATGGCAATTACTGGAACATATGCGTATCGCGCAATGGGACATCTTACAATTTGTCATCGATGCGGATCACGTCTCTCCGGAATTTCCCATAGGATATTGGCCGCCTCCTGACTACCAGGCCAATTGGAGCGATTGGGAAAATACTGTGACACAATTTCGGAATGATCTTGATAAGTTGGTGGGTCTGCTGAACGATGATTCGATGGATCTATATTCAGACCTGGAGCATGCCCCGGGTTACACCCTATTGAGGGAAATGCTTCTGGTTGCCGATCATAATGCTTATCACGTGGGTGGGATGGTCGGTTTGAGGCGCGCACTCAATATCTGGTCTTCGGATTAGTTTGATGATGAAACGATGTTCATATGAACCATCACTATAGAAGACGGAGTGCCCCTGGATGGCCTGAAAGTGAAGTGGCTCAGTAATAATTCTTTTATAAACATAATGTTTAAAAATGCGTAAAAATGATTACCAGTCCGGTTCGTATGAATTTTGAGGAACATATGCAAGATAAAAGCAAGACAAAAGATCAACTCATCAATGAGTTGGAAGAGATGCGTCAACGGATCTCCGACCTGGAAAAGAGCGAGAATCGGTATCGCACCTTCTTTGATCAAACGTCCGAGGGCATCTATTGCCTCGAGTTTGGGCAAGGCATCTCCATTCATTTGCCAGTAGAAGAGCAGATACAGAAATGCTACGAGTACGGATATCTTGCCGAGTGTAACGATGTCATGGCCAGGATGTATGGCTATTCGTGTGCAGAAGAAATTATGGGAACCAGACTCGTCGAACTCCATGGCGGTTCGGATAATCCACAGAACATCAAAGAATGGCAAAATTTTATCCTTTCCGGATATCGGGTTGTCGATTC
>CAZYTI010000558.1:0-3928 GCA_964650065.1 uncultured bacterium | reverse complement strand
AGTTGTACAACAGTAGCAGTAGGAAGGAAAGCTACGGTGGACGGCTCGATTATTACTGCATACACATGCGACAGCGGCCGTACGCGTGGAATTTTCGGGCTTGTAGAAGCGAAGGATCATCCAGCCGGAGCAAAAGTGAAGCTGGTTCAGAGAATTGCCGATAATGATAAAGCAATGCCTGCCTGGAAATATAAGGAATTAGGAACGGCTCCCCAGGTAAAACATACCTTTGGATATGTTAATACCGCCTATCCGGCTATGAATGAACATCAACTGGCTCTTGTTGAGTCCACAATTGGATACAGGAAAGGGCTGCGTGCTATTGACACAGGAAAGATAGATTGTCAAATGCTTTACCATCTGCTGCTGCAGCGGTGTAAAAAGGCCAGAGAAGCAATCAAGCTTGCCGGTGAACTCCTGAAGCGTTATGGTTGGAATGATTGGGGCGAGTCCATTGTTATTGCAGATAAAAAAGAAGTATGGGTAATGGAAATTGTCGGCCCCGGCGAAGGAAAAGTAGGCGCTATTTGGGCCGCTCAGCGCGTGCCTGACGATCATGTTCATGTAAATGGGAATGGCAGCCGTATCAGGCAGATAAATCTGGATGATCCTGACAATTTCATGGCTTCGGAAAATATTTTTAAGATTGCAAAAGAAAAAGGATGGTGGACTCCGGATAAAGGACCATTTGAATTCTGTTATGCTTATACAGATGATGACCGCAAGCAACTTGGCACCAGACGCAGAGAATGGGGTGCTTTTTCCCTAATTGCTCCTTCACTCAAACTGCATCCCAATTCTGAAAATTATCCTTTTTCAGTAAAACCGGATACTCTGATAACAATCGAAAAGATTATTGAAATATATCAGGGTTATTACGAGGGAACCCCCTATGATATGACCAGGAATGTTAGAGTGGAAGATCGTTCAGGCAAATCAGTAATTTCTCCATTTGCAAGTCCTTTCATGCCTGGTGGCATGCAGAAACTTTTAGGTGTCCGCAATGAAAGAACAATTCCTGTCAAATCCAGCCAGTTTGCCTATATTAATCAGACACGCCCCTGGATGCCTGATGAGATTGGCGGAGTTGTCTGGGTTGACTGGGATAATCCTGCAACCTCTATCTATGTTCCCTTTTATAACAGTGTGACAGATATTCCTGAATCATATAAAGTAAGGGCAAGAACGAATGGTTACACCAGGAAAAGTGCCTGGTGGGCATTTAACCGGCTCAGCGGACTTATCACGCAGAGATGGGGAGATATGCGGCACGATTATGAAAAAGTTTTTAATCCGTTACAGAAACAATTTTTTACTGAGCAGAAGGAAATTGACAAAAAGGCTCTTGCGCTTTTAAAAGAAAATCCGGATAAAGCAAAAGAGTATTTAACTTCCTATTGCATGAAGTGTGGAAACAAGGCTGTAAAGGAAGCCTGGGAACTCGGAGATTTTCTCTGGACAAAATATGATGGAAAATTTTAACTAATAGGTAATTTAATAAACGGTGAATATTATGAAGAGAAGAAGTTTTTTAAGTAGACTCGGGAAAGGAACAGTCGGTGCAGCTATTTTACAATCCATCAATCCTGTTAGGGCTTCGAGTAAACAGGGTGTGTTGACCGGCTGCAGTGAGTTTCCTGACAACCTTACGGTCTCGACTTCTCCTGAAGATCAGTGTGATCCCTGGATTGAATTAGATATGAATAATCTGGCATGGAACATTAGTGAAACACGAAAACATATCGGAAACAGGCCGATTCTGGCGGTTGTTAAATGTAATGCATATGGATATGGTGCGGCCTGGTAATTGCCTCTGTGGATTAGAGCCAATGCCCAACATGAATGTGAAGCCGGTTTTGTCATTAAAGACGCGTGTCATTCTGATAAAAAAAGCCCAAACAGGCACAACGATCGGTTGGGGTAATGAACACCTTATGGATAAAGATACACTGTTTGCTTTATTGCCGATTGGTTATTACGACGGATTTTCACCCAATATTTCCGGTAAGGCTGATGTTCTGATCAGGGGACGCAGGTATCCCGTCAGCGCTTTTATTTCTGCTGATCACACTTTAATAGATATAACCGGCTCAAACGATGTTTCCATTGGCGATGAAGTTGTGATTATTGGTAAGCAGGGAAGAGAGGAAATCACCAACACCGAAATGACAAAACACAGTCAGCGGTCAGTCTATCAGACAACGACATATCTTAATCCGCATATGCCGAGGCTCATGATAGGATAGCAGCAATGTTTTTGAGAGTGTAACATAAATAATATTAATCATTTCTCTGTGTGCTCTGTGGTTAAATTTTGACAAAACCATCAGATTAATTGGGAGAAAAAATGATGAAAATTAATCATCGACAATTAGAATCAAAAGTTGGTACCTATATTTGTATAATTATGGCGATATTGGTTACCAATTTTGTTTTTGCGACAAACCAGTTATCCGCTCAGGGAAAGCGGATTGGCCTGACGGATTTAGCCGAACTGGTCAGACTAAGTGATCCCCGGATATCACCGGATGGCAAACAGATCGTATTCACTGTGTCTCGGCAAAACCTTGTGGAAAATCGCTATGATAAGGAATTGGTACTGATAGATATCTCCACGGGCGCCAGACGAGTATTGACCTATGACCGGCCCAATGTTGGCCGGCCCCGATGGTCGCCAAAAGGTGATCGACTTGCATTCCTGTCTACAGGAAAAAATAAAAAAACACAGATATTTATCATGCCTTTTAATGGAGGAGATGCAAAACAGGTTACAAACCGTCCAACTGGCGTGGGATCATATGCCTGGGGTCCAATCGGGAAAGATATCGCCTTTGTTACCGGAGATGAAGCAGAAAAGAAAGAGGGAGAGGAAAAGCATAACTTATCGTTCGAAGCAGGAGATCATAGTTACATGCTCAAATCACGCCCTATGCCTTCTCATCTCTGGTTGACTTCAGCAGATGGAGGTGATGACGTCAGGCTAACCTCCGGAACAGAGCCGGTTAGTTCGATCGATTGGTCGCCGGACGGGAAACATATTGTTTTTGGCAGTGAACCTGCGCCATTTAAATATTTTGAAAAAGTGATAAAGATCATCGATATAAAAACGAAAAAACAACGTGTCCTGGTCGCCAAACCCCTTGGTTCTTCCTCCCCAAAATTTTCACCGGACGGCAAGTTTGTTGCTTATACCCGTTCGACAGGCCCTGAAATTATATTTAATCCGGCTGCCGTTTATATGACGCCGTTTGAAGGTAGGAAAGAAATCCTCCTGTCAAAAGATCTTGACCGCAGCTTGTCCTACAATTTTATGCCTGATGGCAAATCGATGCTGTTCAGTGGTACCGACCTTACAAAAAGATCTCTATGGCTAGCACCAAAGGACAAAAAGCCCCGGAAAATTGAGACAGGGAAAATTTATCCTGCATCTGGAATTTCAATCGGAGCAAAGGGCGCCCTCGTGTTTGTCGGCGTTGAATCACAGCTTCCTGCTGAATTATATTATATGGCTTCAACGAATAGCCGGCCAAAGAAACTCACCGACTATAACAAAGAAGTAGCTTCGCGGAACCTCGGCCGGGTGGAAACCATAATCTGGCAGGGACCCGACGGATTCGAAGAAAATGGTGTTCTGGTTTTTCCACCGGACTATAATAAAAGTAAAAAGTATCCATTGGTGTTGGCAATCCACGGCGGCCCCATGTCTGCCTCAACCGAAAGTTTTTCTTCCAAAAATCAATTGATGGCGGCAAAGGATTGGATCATTTTTAGTCCCAACTATCGCGGCAGCAGCAACCAGGGACGCAAGTTTCAGCGGGCCGTAATCAATGACGCCGGAGATGGACCGGGCCGCGATGTGATGTCGGGAATCGAAGCGGTAAAAACAAAATATAAAATCGATGATAAGCGTATCGCAGCATCCGGATGG
>CAZYTI010000557.1:0-3936 GCA_964650065.1 uncultured bacterium | reverse complement strand
AAGTATGAGAAGTGTTTCTAAGAATAGCCGCCAAATTTTCATCACAATTCCTAACACAGAGCTCACCAGACAGCCAGGCCGCAAGGCTTTCGCTGTCTGGTGGGGCGAAAGGTTTTGCAAGAATTAGCCTATCGAATCACGCACTTGCAGATCTTAGCATGTATCGATTTTTGACATCGAATATTTCGGACTCAGAAACAACTTTGAACCCGAATTTCTCATAAAAGCGTACATTTTTATCCAAATCTGTTTCTAAGTATGCTTTTGTCAGACAAGCATCCACCTCCTTACAGAAGCGCTCCATAAGTATGGAACCAATACCTAATCCTTGATGAGATGGCAGCACACCAATCGGACCAAGATGCCAATGTTGACTCAACGGCTCGTGACGTGCCCACTCCGTATGCCATATGGACTTCCGCCAGCCAATATCATTTTCATCTTTTGAGTCTTTTGGGTCATCTGTAGTTTTACTGCCCTCGCATGACTTCATCCTCATAACTCCGATAATATTTTGTTTTTCTTTTACCAGAAAGACTATTCCAGGCATTTCAATTAAAAGTTCATAAAACATTTTTTCTATTTCCAAACGTTCATTTTCACTATTACCCTGAAAAACAGCAACGTGGAGAGGATTGTTGAGCATAGCAACACTGAGAACTCTTGCTGATTTTTGGGTTTCACTTAGTTCCATTAAGGAAATTTGAAAACTATCCATATTCATTCCGTAATTAATCAATCAGTTTTTTAAATTATTGCATAACCAGGCTAAGCCGTCGGCGCTTTGTGCCGATCGGTCTTGAGCCGCTTGTTATATCTGACATTAAAAAGCAATCAAAATCCCATTAAACGCCTAATTTCATTCGCGTTATCCTTGGAAGTAAGAGATTCTACCAACCTAAAGGCAACCTCCACTGCAGTTGCGGGAGAGGTCGAGGTAGTAATGTTTCCATCAACCACAATGGGCTCGTCAAGCACCTCAGCACCTAGTTCTGAAAGCTGATAACGCCTTATTCCATCAGAAAGATGATAGGTTGTTGCTCGCCGTCCATTTAGGGCTCCGCTTTTAGCTACCGGGAGTGCTCCCACGCAAATTGATGCAATGGGCTTACCAAGGTCATTAAACTCTCGGAGTGCCTTGAGGACGGGCTCCGAAAAAGCTTCTTTGTAAAATCCTGCGGTTTCGAACCCACCAGGTATAGCAACTGCGTCAAATCTGGATAAATCGAGTTCATCCAGGATCGTATCTGGTGTTATTTTAAAACCACCAAAAGTGCATCGCAATTCTTTTGACACACCTGCTGTGATCATTTCTATGGGTTCAGTACCGAATTCATTGGCCCAACCAAGAACATCGATAAAGGCAGCACCTTCGAAAACTTCAAATCCGTCGGGAAGAATCACTAGCACGCGTTTCATTTACTATTTCCTATCAGAGATATAAAGTCGAATTTAGGGGCTGGGCGCGCTTTTTAGCCCAGTCCCTCTCAAATGATTTGTTCTGTACTATTTTTCGTTTATCTGTTTGATTTCCTGGTAAATATCCTCAAGAGTAATTACAGAATTCTCCTCTATATCCCCTATTGAAAAAGATTCACCATCAAAGGAGATAGGTGTGACCATGTTCTCATCAACTGAAATAGCATAGGAGAAAGACAAAGTTGTCATTTCTTCATTCTCGATATCGCAACCTTGATATTGAATTATGATTTCAAAATTTCCAACAGGTGCGGGGAATCGAAAACCTGTATCAACAATGTAAGGTGGCTCATTGCCAAACGGAAAAATGGACTCATATAAAAATCTCTCATTATTCAGTTTAACAATAAAGCTACATGAAGGTGGCTTTGGTTCCAAATGTTCCTTTTTGTCAGCAGGTAGATCTTTTGGCGGCAAATCAGAAGGGACGTTTTCATCGGTAACTGTAATTTTAATCCAGCCATGCGGTTGAGATAGTATGTAAGCTTCACGGCTTTTGGAAACATTTGCACGCGCACAACCGGAAACCGAGATAACCATGATTAATGCCATTATCGTTGAATGAATTTTCATTTTTGTTCCTTTTTTTACACAGAACGCAGCGCTGAGCCGACACAACCAGAGCGAAGCGGCGGTTGTGTTCGGACTCAAGCGCACTAGGGGACGTCCATAAATAAGCGAAGCGGCGGTTGTGTTCGGACTCAAGCGCACTAGGGGACGTCCATAAATAAGTAAATAAGTCATGCTTTAAAGATAGTTATTTACTTATTTATGGACGTCCCTGAAGTCCCTTTCTGATATCAGTATCTCTCTCCAACTGTTTCTGTAGGCATATATTCTTCAATAACGACCAGATCGGCTTGGGTTAATTCCACATTAAATGCACCTAAATTCTCTTCCAGACGATGAACTTTTCTTGTACCTGGAATAGCTGTGATTTCATCGTTTTGACTCAGCAACCAAGCAAGGGCAACCTGCGCTTTGGACACTCCTTTGCTTTGCGCAATACGATCTACAACCTCAACAAACTTAAAATTTTCTTTAATAGCTTCATCCGTAAAACGAGGATTATCAAGACGCCAATCACCTTTTTCTAAATCAGCGCGGCTTTTAATCGCTCCGGTCAAGAACCCTCGTCCCAGCGGACTGTATGCCACAAAGGTGATACCAAGCTCTTTACAAATATCAAAAAGCTCTTGTTCTGGTTCACGACTCCATAAAGAATATTCTGTTTGAAGGGCTGTAATGGGATGAATAGCGTGAGCACGACGAAGAGTTTCAGGATCAACTTCACAAAGACCGACGCATTTCACCTTTCCTTGCTTGACTAGATCGGCCATTGTGCCTACAATTTCTTCAATCTCCACTTCGGGATCTTGTCGATGCACGTAATACAAATCAATGCCCTCAACCCCTAAATTCTGAAGACTTTGGTCGCAAGCCTTCCTTATGTATTCTGGCTTTCCGTTGAGCCCGGTAAATTCTCCATTGGGTCCACGCATAACGGCAAATTTGGTTGCCAAAACAACCTCACCCCAACGGTCTTTAAAGGCTTTCCCTAATAATTGTTCATTAGCTCCGCAGCCGTACATATCAGCAGTGTCGAAAAAATTGACCCCCAAGTCGATGGCTTTATGCAACGTTTTAATAGATTCTTCCTCATTAAAAGATCCATAAAACTCTGACATGCCCATACAGCCAAGGCCAATTCGATTAACGTTGAGTGTACTATGTCCTAGTGTTGTTGTTTGCTTCATTGTTCCGCCTCCTTTTTATACAAATAAGATCTGCGGGACGTCCATTTGTAAATAAGTAAGAAATAAATTGCGAGACAGTTATTTAATTACAAATGGACGTCCCGCAAGCCCACAAACGGCATCATGATAAGTGCCATATATTGAACTTACAATTTTGGAAAATTCTAATAACTCGTTTATGGCTTTGTCTATATCTTCCAATTTCTGCTCCTAACGCCCAGCTTGAGGGGTGCAAATGAAGCGCAGCGGAATGAGCACCCTTCTCCAAGCTGATGTTATGCCACGGTATTGTGTTCAATCTCTGTTTCCGTCATCTTTACCGGAATAATCCGCTGTTCGATGTCAGACCAAATTTTTCGCTTTATCATTCGCAAATCATATTCGGTCTGTAAATTCAGCCAAAACCGAGCTTCAACATTAAAATAGCGTTGTAGTCTCAAAGCGGTGTCGGCCGTGATAGATCTTTTCCCGTTGACAATTTCACTGATTCGATTGGGAGGAACAGAAAGATCACGTGAAAGCTGATTTATACTAATTCCCAAAGGTTCCATAAAATCTTCACGAAGGATTTCACCAGGTGTTATCGGATCAAGAAGTTTTTTAGTGATCATATATATACCTCAATGATAATCTGTAATTTCTACATTAAACCCTATAGTTGCATAAAAATATGAGAAAAAGAGAAGTAAAAAGCTTGCGA
>CAZYTI010000556.1:0-3941 GCA_964650065.1 uncultured bacterium | reverse complement strand
TATATTCAATCCGGAGCAAGTTTGAATGTAATTGGTGGATACAATGAAAATGAGAGAAATATCATCTCTGGGAACAGTGCCGATGGTATCGGCCTTATTGATGTTGAATCTAATATGGTGCTTGGTAATTTTATCGGCACCAGCAAAGATGGTGATAAACCTCTTGCCAATGAGAAAAATGGAATTACAATAAGTAATGGAGCCTCAGAGAATTGGATTGGCACTTATGAAGGAGGAGGGAATGTCATCTCAGGGAATGGAAGCAATGGCATTCTTTTGATGGAGGATGCCAACAAAAATGAGATTCTGGACAATTATATTGGAACAGACAACACTGCTTCAAAGGCAGTGGCAAACGAAGAACATGGCATTAAAATGTTTAGAAAATGTATTGAAAACCATATTGGTGGGAAGGTTGTTGGTGAGGTTCTCCAGATAAAAGGAAATATATTATCGGGAAACAAAAAAAGTGGGTTAGCCATTGTAGGATATGGTTTTGGAAAACCTACAGAAAATTATGTACTTGACAACCTAATTGGTACAAATAAAGACGGCACCATTGCAATTGCAAATGAAGAACATGGGATAGAAATTGTTGGCGGTGCTAATGATAATTGGATCGGTTCATACCAGGGGGGAAGAAACATTATCTCTGGGAATAAAAAAAACGGTGTTCTGATAAAAGGATTTGAGACCTTGCATAATATTGTCATTGGCAATTATATTGGCACAAAAAATTCCGGCGAAGAACGATTACCAAATGAAGAAAATGGCATCGAGATTGCGGACAAGGCACGTATTTCCTGGATTGGTGGCGCCAGAGCCAGTGGAAAACTTCGATTAAAAAGAAATATAATATCAGGAAATAATAAAAATGGGATATGGCTTCATAATAACGGTACAGAACACAATTATATACTTGATAATTATATCGGCACAGACAAATCCGGTAAGAAAAGAGTTGAGAATAAAGAGTACGGCATTAAAATATCAGGCCAAGCATCTGATAATTGGGTTGGTACTTATGAGGGAGGCGGGAATTTGATCTCCGGGAATCGAAGAAGTGGAGTTCTTATAACGGGTAAAGCAACAGATAGAAATGAAATCCTGGATAGTTATATCGGTACAAATAATACAGGGATGGAAGCGTTACCAAATGATGAGCATGGTGTAGAAATTTCAAATGGGCCATTTGCTACCAGAGTGGGTGGTTTTGTTTTTGATGATCTCGCAAGGGGTAACCTGATATCAGGAAATAAAATGAATGGTGTTTTAATTAAAGGTAAATCCCCCAATAATGATGTAATGGCAAATTATATCGGTACCAATCTTAATTTGACAGGTAAATTATCCAATGGGCAAAATGGTGTTGAAGTTAATGGCGGCGCTCTTTCCAACTACATTGGAAGTTTTGTTCATCATGGTAATGTGATTGGAGGTAATGGTCAAAATGGGATATACATAGTTGGGCCAAGAACAGGATCAACCGCAATATTGAAGAACTTCATCGGAACTGATATGGATGGACAAAAAATTCTAGGCAATACTGGATACGGTGTAAGTATGGCAACAGGTTCGATACGAACCTATGTTGAGAGAAACAATATTTGGTGCAATTATGGATCGATCAAAGACAATGGAATGGATTCCTATATCAATGGAAATTCGATAAAATTCAATACGCATAATACCGGAATTCATTTGGATAATTCCACTGCCACTATAGTAGGTAATGATATTAGCGACGATGAAGGCGATGGTATCATTTGTGAAAACGGTTCAAAGCCAATTATCAAAAAGAATAATATTTATTCAAACCAGGGGTATGGGATAGATAATCTGGATCAGACTACCGCTATTAACGCTCAAGATAATTGGTGGGGTGATGCCTCTGGTCCGGGAGGTTCAGGCCCGGGGAGTGGAGATGAAATTAATGGTGCTGTAAATTACGATAACTGGCGAGAATCCTTGGTAGCTTTAGTCGTAGCACCTTGGACGGATACTTTGTTTATTGCCAGCGGCCAGGTCGATTCTGTCAGATGCAGTTTTATTAATTGGCAAAATCCTTCTGATATTTTGGATGTGAACATATCAGAATCCTTTGACTGGCTCATGAGTCCTAATAATTTTATCATAAATTTAGGCGACACTTTAAGATCAAGCGTGCAACTCCGGTTTAACGTCCCGGAAAACTCTCCTATTGGTTCAATTGATAAAATTAAAATAGCCGTGAATTCCCAGTTAAATCCATTATTTGTAGATTCGGATTCCTTTCTGGTATATGTTTATGATCAATTGCTTATGGAAATTTCCATATCACCGGATTCCATTAAATTAAGGCCTGGAGAAACTCACAAATTTTCTGTAACAGGATTTGATTCTTTAGGTCAAACCTTAGAAGTTCCGGTTATCTGGACGGCCACCGGCGGCACCATCGATACAACCGGGCTATACACTGCTGGTAACGTGACCGGCATGTTCGAAGTCACTGCCACTGACCCCATCAGCGGAATGACCGCCACAGCTGTCGTGGAAATTGTGCCTGATACGCCTGTTGAAGACAATCGGACGAATAGGATGCCCACGCATTTTGGTTTGGGCCAGAACCACCCCAATCCCTTCAATCCCGAAACCACTATCTCATTCAGCGTGAAGGAGCCGTGTCATGTGGTGTTGAAGGTATACGACATCCGGGGCAGAGAAATCATGACCCTGGTGGACGAATTGCGCGCGCCTGGTTTCTACCGTGTGACATTCGATGCTCGGAACCTGCCGACTGGTTTATACATCTACGCGATCCAGATGAAGGATTTTTATGATGTGAAGAAGATGTTGCTGCTGGAGTGAGACAGGTAAACGGTAAACAGTAAACGGTAAACGGTGAATGGTTTGTGAACCTTTAGATAATTTTATCTCAGATCACAGGAAAGCCCAATATATCCATGAATTCTAAAGCACAACCCTCAGAGGGATCAAAAAACGGTTAGCCGCTGTCCCTGACAGCGGATCGCCAGATCAAGCTTTGAAAAGGTGGAGATATCCCTTGCATTCATGAGGAGAAAATCCTATCTTCACAAAATATTCCGATTCAAATAAACCATGGAATCCAATATGAAAACGATCTCGATCATAAAATGTTTCTTTCTTTTATTGATGCCATTGTCCTCATCTCTTGGGGACTACACCAACATTACTCCTGCCGAAGTACATACCCGTCTCGTGAATGGCGACACGTTGATTGTCCTCGATGTCAGGGAAGTCGTGGAGTATGTGGCCAGACATATCGCAGAACCCGAAGGACAACTTCCATTGACGCCGGTCAATATACCCTACAGCAGTGGTGTACTGGCAGCGGAATGCGACCGCCTCCCGAGAGACGTGGATATCATCGTCCATTGCGCATCAGGAGGCAGAAGCGCTTTGGCATCGGCTTTCCTGGTTGATCAGGGATTTACTCTAATCTACAACATGACAGGAGGCTTTCGGGCGTGGACATTCGAGGCCGGAATCGAGGGATACGGTGATCACAGCGGAGAATGGATTCGTCCGGCGGACACGCTGGATGTGACCATCCCCGGTATCTCCGGCCAGGACACGAGTCGGATCGGCTTTTCTCCCGGAGCAATCCCTGTGGCTGATTCCATCTATATCGAGCTCCATCACGCCTCCTCCCTGGCACCCATTCCTCAAGACGTCCCTGAATCGGAACTGGAAGGGTTGTTCCGCGTGACCGTACTGGATCCATTTGGTCTTTCGTTGTTCATCGCTGACTCCCTGGCATTGGCCGATACGATCGGCATCCGCCTCTTCCCCCGATATCCTGCCTTCAAGACCGGCTCACCCTATTTCTTCGCAAACGAAGACATGACCGTCTTTATACCTGGTGAAGGTTGGCGACCAGTCCCCTACTCTTTTGATGGTCTTTCATTTTACAGAGAGGA
>CAZYTI010000555.1:0-3951 GCA_964650065.1 uncultured bacterium | reverse complement strand
TTGAGAAGTGGTATGATCCGAACCACAATTACCATGATGACAGGGGGGAGGGAGCAGACCATTATGCAGTGAAGGCAACCCGTGGATGCGGTGGAACGGCGATCTGGACCAACGGGGCCATGCATGTTTCAGAGCCGTTTACTGAGTGGAAAATAATCGCCACGGGACCCATTCGGACAATCTTTGAGTTGTATTTTCCACCTCTAGAGATAAATGGAAAACGCATGTCCGAAGTCAAACGTGTGAGCCTGGATGCCGGAACTCATTTAAGTCGATACGATCTTATTTTCCAGAGTGATGGTATGGAGCGTATTCCCCTGGCAATCGGTATATCCGATCATAGAGACTCGATCCATCGATATCAGGATCAGCAAGGCGTACTCAGTACATGGGAACCGCTGGGAGAAAATAAGGGGGAACTGGGCTGCGCTATCATCCTCGGTCATGCTTCCGATCAATCCAATTTCATCCATCACGAAGGACACTACCTGCTTGTAACCGAAGCCAAACCACATCAGGTGTTCAGTTACTACTCGGGTGCATGCTGGTCCGAATATGGAAATATCCGGAGTGCTCAGGATTGGGATGCGTATCTGGAGGTATGGATCGAGAAGAAAGATAACCCACTCATCGTAACTATTGGTAATAATCATTAGCATGCCAATCTATTCTCATCATGAAAGATAACCTATTATGAAATTATCAACGAAATTCCTTGTTAGTATAGTTTCAATCATCTTCGTAGCTACACTGATTATTATCTTCACAGAATACACCAGCGCCCTGAAGCCCATCATCGTGTTGGGAATGGCTGCTTTAGCTCTGTTCCTTAACAGTCATCCTGTTCTGAGACGGTTTAGGTTTACAGTCTGGGTTTTTGTGTTTGTATTCTGGGCATTGTTTTATCCATCGACTCTTGGATCCTGGTTCGGCATCAACCTGTCTATTCTTATCGTCCCTTTGATTCAGATTATCATGTTCGGCATGGGAACGACGTTGAGTCTCAGTGATTTCAAGCGGGTTGTCACAATGCCTTGGCCCGTTTTAATCGGACTAATCCTCCAATTCACGGTAATGCCTTTTGCCGGATTGGGCATCGCCCATCTCTTCAAATTTGAACCGGAAGTCGCCGCTGGTGTGATTTTGGTGGGTTCATGTCCGGGTGGAGTTGCTTCCAATTTGATGACATTTCTGGCCGGTGGGAATGTTGCGTTGTCGGTTTCGATGACATCTTGTTCGACACTCATGTCTCCGGTGATGACTCCCTTTATGATGAAAACCTTGGCAGGAAAGCTAGTCCCCATCGATTTCATGGGTATGATGTTTTCTATCCTGAACATGATCATCGTGCCCATTGTGGCAGGATTGTTGGCAAACAAAATCCTGTACAGTAAGCAACCGCTTGTCCATCGAAAACGTTTTCTTGGCGTGATCGGATTTCTAAGCATTATTCTTTCCATTGTTTTCATGAAATTTGATTTGGACTTTTTAGGTGCTTTTGCGGTTTTAAGAAATGGTATGATTCTGGGCCTTATACTGATAGGTGCAGTGGCTCTAGTGAAGTTGATAGTCACGCTCATATTGAAGCGCAAGGACAAGTGGATGGACAAGGTGTTGCCGCTGGTCTCGATGTTCGGCATCTGTTTTATCATCGCCATCATTACGGCACGGTCCAGCGATGAGCTATTGGCCGTGGGTGCGGCATTGATCGTTGCAGCCATACTCCATAATTTTATCGGGTATGTCCTGGGGTATTGGATTTCAAAGGCGCTGAGGCTACAAGAACAGGACTGTCGAACCGTGGCATTTGAAGTGGGCATGCAGAATGGAGGCATGGCAACGGGACTGGCCATGACCGTGCTCCAAAGCGCCAAGGCAGCACTGGCGCCGGCCATTTTTGGACCGTGGATGAATGTGTCCGGATCGACATTGGCGACGTACTGGCACCGAAATAAAACAGATTCATCGAATGATGAAACGTCCAATGATCAACCGAAGATTTAACCAGGATACAGTATGGCAATAGAGAAATTTCAGGGGAAATATCCCGGATAACTATATGAATGACACTATAACGTTTAAAAAAGGAAAAAATTAAATGTTAGAGAATTCTAACAAATCATTTTTTCTATTGTTTCCCCTAATGATAGTATTAGCATTATTTCAGTATAACTGTTCTAATCGTTCGAATCCTGTAATTGATATAGAATTAACATCGGATACAGAGACTCCTATTGTTGAAGGAAATTACACAGAATTTCCAAGCGATGTAATTCCATATTTTGACAAATGGAGAATCACCTTAGGTGATGGTTCAAGTGTCAGAAATTTAATAAATTATGAGCATGAAGATTACTTTTATGATACAAATGATGGAACATATTGGGTCGTTTATAAAACACCTAATTCTGGCGGTACAACACCAAATTCATCTAATACAAGATCAGAATTAAGACAAATATCAGAATGGACACCTGTAACTGGAGGTAAATTGACAGGTACATTAAAAGTAATGCATGTATCAACTACAGGTGATGCAAGAGTTCCTGCAACATTTTCAGTTATCGTTGGACAAGTTCATAGTGCGGAAGGGCATGAAAACGAACCTCTTAAAATCTTTTATAAAAAATTTCCAGGTCATACAAAAGGATCTGTTTTTTGGAATTATGAAATTAATACAGATGGTGACAATTCAGAAAGATGGGATTATTCAACGGCTGTTTGGGGCTATGATTGGTCAGTTGTTGGATTAAGTCCAACTTCATATCCTGAAGAACCTGATGATGGTATTGAATTGGGTGAAGAATTCAGTTATGAAATAAACGTATCAAATGGTATAATGGATATTACATTTACATGTGAAGGTCATACAACTAAGACATTCACTAAAAGTTTGGTGTCATCTGAATATACAAGTTATTCAGATATTCCACAACAAGTATTGATAGTATTCAATTCGACAGGTCAGGATGGCACAGAAAGACCAAATGCTTATACAGGTGAATTACTATATTTTAAACAGGGTGCTTATAATCAAACTAATGGAAAAGATCCTGCAGATAATATGGTTTGGAATACTGGAGCAGAAACTTATAATGGAGATTTAGCAGATCAATATGCAAATGGAAGTTATGCAGAAGTATGGTTTAAAGAAGCAACTGTAAGTTCTGGTACCTCTACTGGTGTATACAGCGCTGTAATATTTTAATGAAAAAGAATGAATTTCAGTAGATAGATTCCGGAAATGTACGAAATTCGTATGGGTGCTGTCAGTATCATAGGATTTCAGGCTCGTTCAAAGAAAATATCAGAACAGACTAAAAAAGGATTATTCGAGCTATTACTAAATATACCCGATAGAATAAATAAGTGTGAATATAAAAATGCTTGAAATTCAATGATGATTTGACGAATGAATTTGTCTAAAAAACATCAGCCCATAACAGGCGATAAAAAACATTGCGCAGATAGTGATGTAAGGGTGATCTGGTGAGTGCTGCCAATCCGGGACATTTCATAATATGAGAAAAATGATGTTCGTAAAATAAAGAAAATGAAGGGGTACAATATGAAACGATATTTTCTGGTCGGTATTCTTTTGATCGTATTTTTCCAGTGTACACCGCTATCGAGAATGCGTGCATCTTCAACTCCCACCGATGACATTTTTGATCCTGATTTCATCGTTGAGATTATGAGGAAAGTGGCCAATTATCAACTCGAGAATCCTTCCCACCATTATAGCGCAAAATTGGATTATCCCATGGGTTGGGTGCCTGCGTCCTTCTATCCGGGTGTCATGGCTTGCTACGAGACGACTCAGGATGAAAGATATCTTGATGCGGCCATTGCATGGGGGGAGAAAAATGAATGGAACACGGCACCGCGTATGGGCTACGCCGATGACATCGCCTGCGGGAGCGGCGCGATCCTGTTGATCGCCGACGGCTT
>CAZYTI010000554.1:0-3953 GCA_964650065.1 uncultured bacterium | reverse complement strand
CAGGGCCCCGTTGGTTTTCAGGTTGGCCAGTCCCGACAGGACCATTCGTTTATCATTGGTTTCTGATGCGAGTTGAAAGGCCTTCCCATACATTTCCACCCTTTCATCGTCCTCTTTTTCCCTGTAGATTCCGATGAGCCGGATGTATCCCCGCAGAGCCAAAATTTTCGAAACGTTGTCCTGGGAGGTTTTGGCCACTTCAAACAGATCATCGATTGGGATGGCATTGGGCCATTGAGAGAGGGCCCTGATGCTGGCTTTCTGGATTCCCGCATTTTCAGATTTCAACCCATTCCGAATATCTGGTAGTGTATGCACATCTCCAATTCTTCCCATGACCTCCAGTAATGAAGATTTGGAATCGACACTCTCAGCTTTAGGCAGGGAAGCCAGAATATGCATTGCCTGATTGTCCTCATCGTCAATTTGCCGAGAGAGGGTGACCACCGTCCGCTCCGCTTCCTTGCGTTCAGCTGCAGTTTTTGCCGCAATGAGTACATCAATGACCTCCGGAAGATGATCGGGCGTACAGATGAGTCCCAGGGTTTTGACGGCCTCCTGACGCACCTGGGGCACATCATTCCTGGTCAAATTAAAGACCATTCGTGTCGCGGATGTGATGTTTCTCTGTCCGATACCCGTCAACAATTCGATTCTTGTATCGGGACCTGCAGTTGAGAGCATGGTAATCATGGCCCGGTCAATATCAGTTCCCCGAATCCGGTAGAGGCTCTCCCGGGCGGGTTCCTGCTCCGGTCCGCCTTCCACGGCTTTTTTCAATAACAGATCCAGTGTAGAGGCGTCGCCCAGGACAGCCAGGGCTTTCATGGCCGCTATACGCACCTCAACATCATCATAGTCAGCTGCCTCGATGGCAACATCTCGAAAAGCCGGATCGCCCCGCTCGGCCAATGCCGTGATCAGTTGAATCTGCTGCAGGTTTGACAAACCGGGTAAAGTTTCGGCAATCTCTTCGAGATGGTCGACCCTGTCCAGTCGGCCCACGTGCCGTATCGCGATGGATTTGAGCTGCACGTCGTCACCGTGAAGGACATCCAGTAGGATCTCCCCTGCCCTGTCCGGTTCGGCCTGGATCAGTCCTGTCAGGGCGGCCGATCGAATCGCATCCGGAATCATGAAACCCTGATACATGGATTTGGCCACATCCACTTTTCCTTCCTCGACCATTAGATCGGCACATTGCAGATAACCGTTCATCGCCTCGGTTCTGATATGTCCGGACGTTTTTTGATAGGTCACAAAGAGGGCATGGGAGGCCTCGTCTGTACCTATTTGCGACAGGGAACGAATGGCAGCCACGACGATCTCGTGATCCTGATCAAAGACAAGTTTCTGCAGGTCATCCACAGAGGGGCGGTATCTCCGAATTCCCAGGGTGCTGATCAGCCCGATCTTTTGTTTCCCATCGACCTTCTGCATGGCCTTCGATAGAATTTTATCGACATTCGATGAAGGATTCTTTTCCAATGCATACAGGGCCATATCGAAGGTCTCATCAACGTCCAGCATCCTGGATAAAACCGTGACCGATGCCTTTGTACCGATAATACATAATTTTCGACAGATGAACTGCTTGCCGGCCAGGGTCGCATTGGATTTGAGAAATTCGATGAATTGCTTTTCGACCTGTTCACCAATCTCAGGCGATTTCACTGCCGTTTTTATGATCTCATTGATCTCGGATAACGGTTCCCGACTCCCTCCGTATTCATACATGGCAACAGCAGTTAAATTCCCGTCAAGTCGGGACGATATGTCCCCTGTCTGGCCGAATATGAGTCCGGCAAAGAGCAAACAGAACCACGACATCCCGAGTGATTGCTTTGATTTTCGTATTATCATCTTCTTCTCCAAATTTAATGCTTCATTCTACAAGTAGCACAACGCAACGATTAAAGATGCCATGGGCTTCGATAAGGTGTGGCGAGCAATCGGGATGCCGTGGTATCGTTCAAAATGGTTTCCGTTTCCGGATCGAATCGTATCTTTCGGCCGAGGATCATGGCAATTTGTCCCAGATGTCCCGGGATCTGGGAGTGATGGGCGATTTCACAAGGCGTTATGGTCTCGTTACGACTCTTGACGCATTGGATAAAATTACGGTGATGGTTGGTGGATTTGTAAATACGAATATCCGAAGAATCAAACTTCTCTTTCAAAAGAGATTTTGGATTTGCATCCATATCGCCCCGCTTGACCCATATCCATCCGTCTTCGCCAATCCACTTGACTCCCATCTTGATATCTTCATAACCTCCGGAGATAATCATTTTTATGCCATTCTCGTATTTCGCGTTGACACGATACTTGGTTGCCGAATCCCATGGGCCGTCCTTGGGGTAGTCTCCGTGACCCTCGACCTCAATGGGAGCATCGTAATCCATACCCATACCCCAATGGGCGATATCGATGTGGTGTCCGACCCAATCCAGCATTTGACCGCCCCCGAAGTCCAGTTGCCATCGCCAGTTCCAGTGAGTTCTCGCAGGGAAATAAGGGGCATAGGGTGATGGCCCTACCCAAAAATCGTAATCCATCTCTTTGGGCGGACCCTGGATGATGAGGTCGGCCTGTGTTCCCTGTATACTGTGTCCCTGTGGCAATCCCACATGGATGGTATGTACCTTGCCTATGCGGCCGTTTCTCACCAACTCACAGGCAAATCGGAAATTGGCCACCGAACGCTGCCAACTCCCGGTCTGCCAGATGCGGTTGTACCGTTTTACAGCATCGCACATGGCCCGGCCCTCGGCCAGACAGTGGGATAATGGTTTTTCACCATAGATATCCATGCCCGATTCCGCAGCAGCAATGGACACAATGGCATGCCAGTGGTCCGGCGTGGCCATAGAGATGGCATCGATGTCCTTGCGTGCAATCAAATCACGAAAATCGTGGTATGCCATACAATCATTGTTTTCATAGTGGGTATCCACGATCCCTTTGGCTCTTGTGAGGTGGTTGCCATCCACATCGCATACCGCGACAACACGCACATCCTCTAATTCCAGGAAGGATCGCATATTTCCGGTACCCATGCCTCCCACGCCGATGCACCCTAATACGATTCGGTTACTGGGTGCTACCGCACCATTTTTTCCCAGAACCGTACCGGGTACGATGCTGGGAATGGCCAATGCCCCGGTCGAAATCACCATGGTGTTTTTTAAAAACTCACGTCTGCTCAACGCTTCTTTCTTCGCCATACTTATACCTCCATTTAAAATTCACCATGGATTTGCACAGATTCAAGTTCAGTTAATGATTAAAAATCTATCCACATGATACTATTTATTACTGAATACGATTGTTTTTCCTGCAAATCCATGATGAATTTTAGTTTATTCAGTCTCCTTTTTTACGCCTATCTTCCCAATAAACAACGAGATGATAAATAATATACCTGCCATGACGACCAGGATGAACAAGCTCTGCTGTACCGTTGCGTCCGCAGCCATATTGCCGATTAATTTGGGTACGAACACGCCGCCCAACAGTCCAACAGCGAAAATAATTCCAAAAATACTGCCATACAGGCTGGAATCGAATTTTGCAAAGGTCACCCCCACAATGGTGGGAAATATGGGTGCAAATGCGAAACCCGTGAGTAAAACGGCCACGATGGCCAGACCTGCACTCTTGGTCAGCATCATGACCAATATGGTTATGATGGATATCAGGGACATCAGTGTAATGACCCTGGACCCGAGAGCCGTCAAGTTCTTGATTCTGGATGCGATGAATCGGCCAAGCATCATGCCTACTCCGAACAGGCTGAGCACGAGGGCAGCCTTTGAAGCCGCATTCTCACCACCGAAAATCTCGGTCATATAGAGTTTAAAGTAATTCCCACCTGAAATCTCTAAAGAGATGTAACAAAACAGTGCCAGTGCCGCATTCAGGACGGCAGACTTGCCCAGGAGCTTAATCGC
>CAZYTI010000553.1:2105-3959 GCA_964650065.1 uncultured bacterium | reverse complement strand
CGCCGGTGTAGATGAAAGTCCAGGAGAAATGATCCTCCTGGAAGGAAGAAGTTACAAAGTTTATCGGGGTATGGGGTCCATTGGGGCCATGACAGAAGGAAGTGCAGATCGATATTTTCAGGAAAATAATGATTTCTCCAAACTCATTCCAGAGGGCATCGAGGGCAGAGTGCCTTATAAAGGGCATTTATCTGATATTATTTATCAATTGGTCGGAGGAATAAAGTCTGCTATGGGCTATTGTGGTGTGAAGACGATTCATGAACTTCAAGAGAAATCTCGTTTTGTTCGCGTATCCCATGCGGGTGTCATTGAGAGTCATCCCCATGATGTCACAATAACCAAAGAAGCTCCAAATTATCAGAGAGGATAAAAAGAAACCGAGACGATTCATCTTCACCGGAATTAGGGGGAATTACCGGCTCAAGTGAACGTACTCGGTTTCAAAAGTTCTGAATCCGATTGATATAGATATCACATGGCGTTCACATGTCTCGTGAGTTTCGATTTAATGTGCGCCGCTTTGTTACGATGGATGATTCCTTTGATTGCCATTTTATCAAGAATCGATATGGTATTTTTCAACTCGGTTGATGCGGTTTCTTTATCGGATGCGGATTTTACTTTCTTAATCGCTGTTTTCATACGAGACCGTTTTTGAACGTTTCTCAATCGTCTCTTTTCGTTTTGCCGAACGCGTTTCTCGGCTGATTTATGTTGTGGCATTCGATCCTCTCATGTCAAATTAAAAGCTGTAAAATATACAAAAAGAATATTGGATTGTCAAGAGCTTAATCAGGGGAAAATGCATTGATCCAGACCATGGGTATCCTGATCGGCATATTACTCGCAGTAATCTTGTTTCTGATCTTAGGCTTTGTTCGTGTCTTTGCGAATTTTGAAATATCACCAGAGGGAAAAAATATTTCCTTTCAGATCAAATCATGGAAGAATGTTTTGGGTATTGAATGGACCCGGAAAAACGGGATTACTCTTGTTAAAAGTATTGTATTGAACAAAGCAATCACAGTTAAAAAACAACGCTTAACGACCCATTCAAAAGAAATGAAACAAACCCGTAAAAAGAAAAAAAAGCCTCATAACAAAACCTATTGCCTTGTCCGAAATATGGGGAATCGCGTTCCCCGTTTTCTCAAACGTTTTTTTCATTGCATGGATATTGATCGCTTTGATGTTCGAGGTGTTCTGGGAACAAAAAATCCTGCTGTAACAGGCACCCTCTATGGATGCCTATCTTCTTTGAACTCATTGCAAAATGAAAAATTCCATGTCTCTTTATCCCCCTACTTTTGTGGAAATAAATTTGAGGGTAAAATCACACTCATACTCCATTTTATCATGGTACGATTTTAGTGGTATAGTCTGCTCATGCGAGTGGAGGTATGTGGATTTACCGGAAGTGTAACGCGTAACCGAAAGGAAGGTATCTATGATAATAGAAACACTGGTAAAAACAGTCCTTTCAGAATTGCGGGAGATTACAAAGACAAAAACAGTCGTGGGTGACCCGCTTCAATTGGGTGAAACCACCATCGTACCCGTATCTCGAATCTCCCTGGGTTTTGCCGTTGGCGGAGGATCAAAGGATTCAAAAAATGGTCAAGGAGAAGGAACCGGTGGTGGGGCCACCATTGAACCCGTTGCTTTTTTTGTGGTACGAGGAGAAAAAGTGGATCTGATTACAATAAAAAAGGAAGGCGTGGGGTTGGGAAAAGTGATAGATCTTGTACCTCAAATTGTTGAGAAAGTAAAAAATATAAAAGAGAAAAAAACTAAATCATCCCAAGCAGAAGGAAAAAACAAGAAATGACCAGTCGCCCTTTAGCGGTTCAG
>CAZYTI010000553.1:0-2095 GCA_964650065.1 uncultured bacterium | reverse complement strand
ATCCTCCAGAGTGCCTGAATTACGCAGACGCGTGAGAGAATTAGATAAATTGATACTACGGGCCTTAAAACATGACAATTACGAAAGAGCCAAAGAATTGACTGAACAGCAGAAATCTATCATTCAAGAATTGGTCAATTTAGGTGATAAAGAAATGAAAAAATGAAGAATACTAAGCCTATTTAAAAAGTAAACGGACACGAAAGTCTCATCAAAAAGGAATATCTTGGTAAATTTAATTATACGCGTTCAAAGAGAACCTCATTTTGAAGATTTGCCCTTACCTGAATATCAAACTTTAGAAGCATCGGGACTCGATTTATATGCAGCCGTCGAAAAATCGGTTACGATAAAACCTGATGATATAAAACTCATCTCCGCAGGGTTGCGCATATCGATTCCCAGGGGATATGAGGGACAGATCAGGCCGAGAAGCGGCCTGGCTCTGAAGCACGGAATTGGTGTGCTAAATGCTCCGGGTACTATAGATTCAGATTATCGCGGCGTCGTGGGGGTCATCTTATTCAATTTTGGCAAGGACAATTTTCCGGTCAATCGAGGTGACCGGATTGCCCAATTGGTGATCGCGAAGGTCGAAAAGGTATCGTTGGAAATTACGGAGACGCTGGATCCCAGCGAAAGAGATGATGGCGGATTTGGTTCAACTGGCCATCAATGAAACATCAGATGTTTCCGTCAATTGCCACGAGCGGTTTATCCATGTGATGTGCCATGTACCCTCTAGCCATTCTCGGTGTATTAAATGCAATTCCAATATCCCCATTGAAATCCAAACATATAATACCGCCCAATCCATTCACCCGATCTTGTAATACTTGTATACTGCCTTCGGCAGAAACCTGTGCTTTTTCACCCGATCTCATCCGTTCTGCCACTTCTTTGGCCAGCATCACCCGGATAATGGATTCACCCCAACCCGTACATGAGACAGCTCCGACACCATTTTCTGCATAAGTTCCACATCCTATCAAAGGTGTATCGCCGACCCTTCCAGGAATCTTTTTAGGTGTACCACCCGTTGACGTACCGGCGGCCATATTCCCATCACCATCTATTGCCACGGCTCCCACTGTCCCCCGCTTCATCCCGAAAGCAAAGGGTGTTTTAAATTTTTTATCTTTAATCAGCTTTTCCCAACGGTTCCACTCTCTTGGAATGATAAGCTCCTCTATTGGAACCTGTTGGAATCCACAATTTCTGGCAAATTGTTCACACCCAGGTCCTGCCAATAGAATATGTTCGGTACTCTCAAGCACTCGTCGAGCGATACGAATCGGATTGGGAAAATTTCTTAACGCGGCCACAGCACCCGCATCCATGTTTTTACCATTCATGATGGATGCATCCATCTCCACGGAACCATCGGTATTCAATATCGAACCTTTGCCTGCATCGAAGGTGGGATCGTTCTCCAAGCAGCTTACGGTTTCCTCGACAGTGTCCAGAGCACTCTTGCCGTGATCGAGCATCGACCATCCGAATTCCAAAGCATCTTCAAGTCCTTTGATGTGATCCCGCACTTCTTCATCGGGGATTTCCCATGCTCCTCCATGAACAACAAGAATTGTATTACGCTTTTTCATTATTATTGTCAAGTATCAATATTAAAAAGAAATTGAAACTAAAATCTCTTATTGGTCGTAGAAATAAGTAGATCGTTTTTCGAAGGAAATAATTTTTTAATACTTCTCTCTCCCTCCCAAAGATAGGCCGAATGAACTTAAGTTTTCGTTCGGCCTTCTTCCTTTATACCTTTTAAAATGAATCACAATCAATTATCTTTGGATGAATCTAAAATGACCCTCCAACCTCTTTCTCTGGCTTGCCTTCTCAATATTCTTCCTGGATTGACAGCAATTGGATGGCCGAACAGGGTCAGCAGGGGTAAATCCGCCCAACTGTCTCCAAAACCATACGAACTGTTGAAATCTACGAACCGTCCTGCCAGATACTTTTTCAGTGCCTGTACTTTCCCGTGATAATACGGATGAATTCCAGAAATCTGACCCGTAAATAATCCGTCTTTTATTTCGAGAGGAGACCCCACGCCACCATCTGCCTGAAGGCGCTCTAC
>CAZYTI010000552.1:0-3962 GCA_964650065.1 uncultured bacterium | reverse complement strand
ACCTCTCTATTTTAATATCGAAAGTAACGAGTACCTATATTAAATTATTTCTACCCAATAGTGTTCGGCACGATATTGGCTTATAATAAAAAAGTAACCTCCACAAGATAATTCCGTATTAATAAGTGTCTATAAATATAAGAATTAACCCATGGAGGCACTTATTAATACGCAAAAAGAAGTAGTATGGTTCCATAAAATTACAGAGCCTGTTTTGGAGTTCCTGTCTAAAAAAATTATAATTCCTGAGAATGATTCTGGAGAAAAGTTGTTTTTTTCAAGGTTCGTCACTCTACTTTTATATTTCTATCTCCAGGGTATCGATTCATTGCGTTCCTTAGTAACAACGCTGAAGACAGACGATAATGTTGAAAAAATAGGTCTCTGTCCAATAGGTTTAAGCACAATACACGATGCATTCTGTCGATACCAAGTTGCTTTATTTAAAAGTATTTATGTGAGACTACTCCAGACGTTCCCTGTTACTTGTCTTGAAGAATTTAAAGAGCTTGGTCGGTTCATTCTTTCAGATGGTTCAATCTTTCCAATGGCTATTCGTAACATATGGGCTGAATTCAGGAAGAACTCCAGAGCTCTTAAACTCCATCTTAATTTTGAACTGAATCAAATGATCCCATCATGTTTTCTTGTGACCTCGGGAAAGACCGATGAACGTCATTCTCTGTCCAAAATGATCGAAGAAGCTGTCACCTATATTGCTGATAGAGGTTATATCTCATTTGAGTTCTTCAAAACGATCTTAGACAAAAGTGCTTTTTTCATCATCCGAACCCGAAAAAATCTAAATTATCAGCTTATTGAAAAACTCCCTGTTCAACTTAAAGATTCTGTTAAATTCATCTTTTTCCAAGTTACCGATGAATTAGTCAAGTTCGACGCCGATAAATATCAAATCTCTTACAGAAGAATTTCTTTCAGAACAAAAACCACCATTTTCATACTCGTTACAAATCGATTAGATTTAACCACTTATCAGATTATTCGTCTCTATGCTTTCCGATGGCAGATAGAATTATTCTTCAGATATTTTAAAAGAACGTTAAATGGTATTCACATTATTCATAACAACCAAAAAGGCGTTACGATTCAATTCTATATCATGCTGATTACAAATCTACTTCTATTAAGATTTAAACAAGATTTATTAAACGGTTACCTCCTCCAGAGAAAAATTAGTGCCAATCCAGGAATATTCTATTCAACTGAAGATTTTGTAAAAAGCATTGGTGATCAGATACCAGAACCCTTTAAAATATCCAAACAAGAAATGATTGCGATAAGAAATTTTCTCCTAAGAAGTGTTCAATTAGCTTTTGATTTCTATTGAGCCAATATCGTGCCGAACACTATTGGAAAGAAATAGTTAAGAAAAAGGAGAAAAGTCATGAGAAAGGCACAGATTATTTTATTGGGTATTATCCTCATTTGTGGAATCACATTCCCTCAGGATGTGGATATGGAAAAAGAAAAGGAGGCGATAGAACGGGCTGCCCTCGATTATATCGATGGGGCTCATGAAGGAAACGCCGTACGAATGGAAAGGGCGGTACATCCCGAATTAACCAAAGTCACTCTGATGAAGTTGCCACAGACAGGTCAAACAGTACTTCGTAAAGCCTGATCCGCGCAAATGTGGCCCCTCTGGATGAGGACAAACGAAATATTAAAGTGACGATTTATGCTGTAAAGGAGGGATTGGCAGCCGTCAGGGCCGTATCGGCCATGTTCTACGATTACCTGCTCATAGCCAAAATTGACGGACAATGGAAGCTCATCAATGTTCTCTGGAGAAACAACGATAAGCCTGATACAGAAGGGGATGCCGGTGAAATGGAAACGGAAAAGGCCGCCATCGAGCAAACTGCCCTGGATTATATCGACGGATCTTTTTCCGGAGATGAGATGCGCATGGAGAGGGCACTTCATCCTGAATTGATGAAAGTCATTCCTGTGACCCTGCCACAGACAGGAAAAACGATGTTAGACAAAATGGGCGCCCAATTGTTGATAGAAGGAACACGGGCCAAACTCGGTATGTTAGACCAAGAGAAACGGAATATCAAGGTCACCGTTTTTGATGTGAATCAGGATATTGCCATGGTTGAGGTGATCTCGGCTATGTACTACGATTACTTACAAATTGCCAAGTTTAATGGACAATGGAAAATCGTCAATGTCTTGTGGAAGATGAATCCCACGGCACAGAGACCCAGTCGGCGGTGAGTGATTCGTGTCAGGCTAATCCCATATTGCACCTTTACAGGGCTTTACTCTTGATCTTTGGGTGCTTCGGGCGTAGCCCTGAGCTGTTATATTTTTGTCCCGCGTTGTACTGTATAGCACAACGCGGGACGAAAAGAATATTTAGGAGGTAACAATTATTATGCTGTCGAAGACGAGGACCATCTTCATCAGTTCTATTATTATATGTAAAGGCTCATAAATAATTTGAAAAGTTCATATGAGCGATACGATCGATCCGAATACTGATGCATTTTGATGTGTTTTGACCCTGATGCATTGGAACCACCTTGAAAAGTTATCGTAAAAACTTTTATATATGTGTCAATAGATTGTTTTGGGTAGAAAACCAAATTATCCCCCTGTAAATGATACTTCCATTAAAGAATAAAAATCATTATAATCTACGGTAAGTGCCATTACACGGAGCGACTGATTGGTAAAATTTTCGTCTTTTAAAAGTGAGGTAAAAATGAAACGATTCCTTCTTGAAGTAACTATGGGTGTTTTTATTATCATAATCATTGTTCCTATTCTTATTGCTCAGGAAACGAGAAAACCTTTTTTACCCTTAAAGACAGATAATCCCCCGGTCATTGACGGTGAGCTGGATGACTCGGTCTGGAAAGAAGCGCCCTGGGAAACCGGTTTTAAGACGTGGTATCCGGATTATGGTATAGAAATGGACGAAAATACCAAGGTGTGGTATGCATATGACAGGGAGAACCTCTATTTTGCCTTCAGGTGCTATGACAGTCAACCGGATAAAATTAAATCATCTGTGACGGCCCGGGATAAAATACGGTCCGATGACTGGATCTGTCTCAATATCGATACGTTCAATGATCAGCAGTCCTTATATGCACTTTATGTGAATCCCTCGGGTATTCAGATGGACAGCCGGGCCATCGGTGACAATGAGGACCTCAGTGTCGATATTGTCTGGTACAGTGGAGCACAGATCGACGAAGAGGGGTATACGGTGGAGATAAAAATTCCGTTCAAGAGTATCAGATTCTTACATAAAGAGCCCGTCGAGATGGGCGTTATATTCGAGCGGCGTATCAGTCGGACTTCCCAGGCCGGGACGTATCCTCCTCTGGATCCTAAGCAGGGTCCCAATTTTTACACACAGATGAGGACGCTCATCTATAAAGATGTGAAACATTACAAGCTCATCGAAATCCTGCCTGCCGTAACCTATGGCCGGAACAGTGCCATCGATCAGGGGGAGATGGTTTCTGAAGGAGATAAAAGTGATATTAGTTTAACTACCAAGTACGGTCTTACTTCCCATTTGGTTTTTGATGGTACAGTAAATCCCGATTTCAGCCAGGTGGAGGCAGATGCCGGTCAGGTGGATTTCAATCAGAGGTTTGCTCTTTTTTATCCGGAGAAGAGGCCCTTTTTCCTGGAAGGAAGGGAAAACTTTACTTTTGGAGGAGCCTCGCATGGAGATCCCCTGGGAGCCATGGTTCATACACGAATGATTGTTGATCCTCTGGTAGGGGTGAAGCTGACGGGTAAAATCGGAGACAAAAATACGCTGGCAACCATCTATGCCATGGACGAGTTGCCCGAGGATCAACAACAGGGTGATTATGCCCATTTTGCCATTCTTCGGTATAAGAGGGCCTTGACGCAGGACAGTTACATCGGTGGTTTTTATACCGGAAGGGAATTGGAAGATCGCTATAACC
>CAZYTI010000551.1:0-3965 GCA_964650065.1 uncultured bacterium | reverse complement strand
CAAATACGAAGTCCCAATCAAAATTATGTGGCATATTTGAATGAAATGTTGACAGAGGGTGGGATACAGGCCGATGCACAGACAGTCATAAAGGATGGCCGGGAACTATTGGACCTGGATCATTTTGCCTGCTGGATTCGTTACACCGCTGGACGATTTAAAGTAGACGGCGATCAGGAAGACTGGCCGGTCACGGCTGTGACCTGGTATGGTGCCAATAGTTTCGCCGAACATTATGGTTTACGTCTTCCTACCGAAGCAGAGTGGGAAAAGGCAGCCCGGGGAACCGATGCCAGGAAATACCCATGGGGGAATACGGAACCGACACCGGCACATTGTAACTTCGATAATCATGTGGGTCAACCCACAATCGTGGGTCAGTACAGTCCTGCTGGTGACAGCCCTTTTGGATGCTGCGATATGGGTGGGAATGTCTGGGAGTATTGTAACGACTGGTACGGCAGGGAATACTACAGCGACAGCAATGCCAACCACAATCCTCAGGGACCTTCGTCAGGGACTTATCGTGTCATCCGTGGAGGAAGCTGGTATCAATGGTCGTGGGATATCCGGTCTTCCAATCGTCCGAGGAGTACGTCGAATGTCACCTACGATGACTATGGCTGTGGTTTTCGATGTGCTAAAGATCCATAGTGTCATCACTTGGTAAATCCCAGGGCAATAAAAATGCGAAGTATTCATCCTTTGATTTAAACAACAACTGGAATTTTGAATCAGGTTTATCTACGTTTAACTTAGTATAAACGTTATTGTGTTTCTGGCTGCTGGTAAATAATTCATCCTGATTCACTGCTTTAAACCAGAAACCAGTAACCAGTAGCCAGTAACAAGTATTAATCGGTTTTATGTAGAAACAGCTATACGTCTTTAAAACTTCGCGGCATGATAACTTTCAGGATACCATCTCACCGCAACACTTCTTAAATTTCTTCCCGCTCCCGCATGGACAGGGATCGTTACGCCCCGCCTTGATCTTTCCATCTTGCATGGCTTTCGTTACAGGAGTCTGCTCGGTGGTCATCATTTGCTCCTGTTTCCATGCTTCAGCCAGCTTTTGCATTTGAGAATCAGAATGCTCAAAAAACATCTTGTATGAAGCACAAAAATGACTGAGTCGCTCATCCCGTGGATCCCTCATGCGATCCTTGGGACATCCGCCCTGGCAGTGTTTGATCCACCGGCACTCGATACAGGCATCCGGAAGCGCTGCCTTCATTTTACCGAACGATTCCTGGCGCTCGGAATTCAACGTATCGATGAGCCGATCATCCATGATGTTGCCGAGTTTCCACTTGGGCTCCACAAAAAAATCACACGAATAAATACCGCCGTCGTGCTCGACAACTACATAGACGCCGCAGATGGGAAGCAGCGTACATTCAGGAGGTGGAGCATCCACGTACCGATAGAACACCGAATCAAAAAAACGAATCGATGTCGTGGGCTTGTCATTTTTAAAATCTGCCATCCACAGATCGAACAACGTACATAAGAAAGGTCCGTATTTTTCCGGGGACACGGAAAACGGCGCCGCCATTTTTGGATCCTGGCGGTCCGTTTCCACACAGGGAATGTACTGCTGGAAGGAGAGTCCAAGCTCTTTATGAAATTCATAGATCTCCCGGGGAAATTGCACAGAATAATCATTCACGACCGAAAGCGCATTCACAGCCACACCCGCATCCAGCATCAGTTTCGCCCTGTCCACAACTCGGTTCCACGATCCTCCCCCGCCTCTCATAAAACGGTATTTGTTATGCACATGCTCCGGACCATCCAGCGAGAGGCCCACCAGGAAGTTATACGTTTTCAAGAATTGGACCCATTTGGCATCGATGAGAATGCCGTTGGTCTGCAATCCATTCCCGACGATTTGACCTTGTCCATATTTCTTCTGGAAATCCACGGCCTTTTGGAAAAACGGAAGCCCCATGAGTGTGGGTTCTCCTCCCTGCCATCCAAATGAAATCGATGGCCCGCTCTGCTCCAGGGCCTGTTTTATCATCGTTTCCAGAACGTCTTCACTCATTCGATGCACTTGGGTAGTCGGAAATAATTCCGCTTTTTCAAGATAAAAGCAATAGTCACAGGACATGTTACAATCCGGCCCGGCTGGTTTGACCAGTATGGAGTTCAGGGATTTTGTTGGAGTTTGATCGCTCGGTTCACCTTCCAAGGGCTGTGTGGTCGTTTTTATTTCAGGTGATGGTCTCTGCTCCTGAACGAAATGAACGATCTCCGCTTTCTCCTTGAGCCTATCCACAAAATCTTCGATCTTCTTATTGCGAAGTTCTTCATGAAGCTGTCGAATGATTCCACCTTTCGCTTGCTCGAATTCGACGGGTTGACTGGATTTCTTATCCATCACTTTGGCAATGTGAAATCCAAACTCTGTCTCAAATACACCACTGATCTGATTGGGATTCATGGAAAACACCACATCCTCAAACGCCTGGACCATCTGGCCCCGGGTGAAATACCCAAGGTCCCCACCGTTCCCGGGACAATCGGAAAGTTCATCGGCCAGTGCTTCGAAGGGCTTCCCGGATTTCAAGTCCTTTTGTACCTCTAAAATGGCCTCCCTGGCTTGTTTCGGACTCGTGGATTCATTCACATATTTCACGATATGTGCAGCACGAACCTGCTCCGGAATCGTATATTTCCCAATATTTTCATTATAATATGATGAAGCCTCGTCCACTGAAGGTTTTGGAACATCTTCGGTGATTTCTCCAATCAGCCTTTCAACCCGGAGTTGCAGGTCGACATCTTTTTTGATCTTCGGGTCATCCGTCTTCGTCAGGCCAAATTTCTGATAAAATGCATTTGTTCCGCCATGTTCTTTTTTCATCTTTTCAAAGGTTTCTCTGATCATCTTCACAGGAATCTTTCTTTGATCCTTCCCGACCGCCTGTTGAATCAGAATACGTTCGATCACATTTTCCTTGGCCCAGTCCTTCAGTTGGGCTTCCTGCTTCTCCGGAGATTGATCTTGAAAGACTTTTTGATAATCGGGTCGCAGCCTGAGGACTTCTTCAGCTATCAGGGACTCATCAATTATTTCGCCGTTGACAATGAGGGCCATGTCACCTCTTCAATGAATGATTGACTGTTTTCAGATTTATATCAGGTCAATATATTTTAAATATTCAAGAATCACAAGAAATATTTCGGGACGACTCAAATCCTGTCAGGGTTTCTTAAATATAACTTGAGCGGATCATCCCTTCTGAACAGTAACCCTGACAGGGTTGAATGGCCAGTACATTTGAAACCCCTGAACTTCCGGGCCCGCAGGGGATTTTCTCCCCCAAGTGACTACGCCCTGCCGGTAGCACGAAAAAAAAGTCCCGATTTTCTTCAAAACCGGGACTATAACAGACATGGAAAAAATGAAAAGGCCTAATTCATTTCCACTTCCCCTGATTTTTTCGTTTTCTCCGGCGTCTTCTGGATCATTTCCTTTATCAGGGCCATCTTTATTTTATAAATTTCGGCCTTTTTTTCCATTTCTAACTTCTTCATTTTAAGTTCTTTCTTTACTTCGGCTGATTCTGTTGCAACTATTTTCTCATCGATTTTTTTCAGTTGGAGAAAGAGTTTTTCCGCCATTGCCTTCAGTTCTTCTTTTTCTGTAACCAATTTTTCCTTTGAAGCAACGAATTCAACATTCGCCCGCTTTTCCTTCTCAGCCGCCACTTTGAATAGGGTCATTTCTTTGTTCAATTTGTCTTTCTCAATTTCCAGCTTTTCCAATTGCTTTTTCAATTTGTCCTGATCTTCTTTCAATTTGGTTTCAGCCAATGCATTCTTCACTTCGATTATTTTATGACCCAGTTTCTGTGAAACCTCAACGAAATACTGCTTTTTCTTTTCCAGCTCCTTTTGTGATATTTTCGACTTTGCCTTATCCTGTTGATTGGTCTGGTTTTCCAAAACTTGTG
>CAZYTI010000550.1:0-3967 GCA_964650065.1 uncultured bacterium | reverse complement strand
AACCCAGACGGCGAAGGGGCTGGTTTAGCTCATGGCGGGAAGAACAGGATAAAAAACCAGTCGACCCTCCGGACAGTACCTGGGAGGCATATATAAAAAACGACAACCTCTATGTTCGGTCGAGGGACAATAAAAAAGAAGAATACCAATTAACATTTGATGGATCTGAGGGCGGTTTTTATTCGTCGAATATTGCCTGGTCACCCGATTCAAGAAAGCTGACGACAAATTGGCTGCGGCCCGGCTTTGAACGATTGGTCCATTACATCGAATCTTCGCCGGACGATCAGCTCCAACCCAAACACTCGACCAGAGTCTATACCAAACCCGGAGACGTCCTGACCATTGCCAAACCGAGACTCTTCCATGTTGAGACAAAGAAACAAATCGAAGTCAAAGATGACCTGTTTATGCATCCCTTCACGGCTCATCGTACTCCCGGAGCAGAATGGAGAAAAGACAGCCGTGCCTTCACCTTTGAATACAACCAGCGGGGTCACCAGGTTTACCGGGTCATCGAAGTGGATGGGATGACCGGCCAAACCCGTGCGATCATCGAAGAACGCAGCAAAACATTTATCCATTACAGCAATAAACAATACCGCCATGATGTTGATGACGGCAGGGAAATCATCTGGACGTCAGAAAGAGACGGTTGGAATCACCTCTATCTCTACGATGGTGTAACCGGAAAGGTCAAGAATCAAATTACCCATGGCAAATGGGTTGTGCGTCGGGTGGATCATGTGGATGAAGAGAAACGTCAGATCACTTACAGGGCCAGTGGTCGAGAAAGGGGTCAGGATCCTTACCTGATACATACCTATCGGATCAATTTCGACGGATCCGGCCTGAAAAAACTCACCCGGGGGAATGGCAATCATTCGGTTTCTTTCTCAACCGATCGAACAGTCTTCATCGACACCTATTCCAGGGTGGATTCTCCCCCCATCTCGGTGCTATGCCGTGCCTCTGATGGCAAGGTGATAATGCAACTCGAGAAATCAGGTATTGAGGATCTAAAAAATTCCGGTTTCTGGAAAGCACCCGAAGTTTTTAACGCCAAAGGCAGGGATGGCAAGACCGATATCTGGGGCGTGATCTATCGTCCTTCAACTTTTGACAGATCCCAAAAATATCGTGTGATCGAATACATCTATGCGGGTCCTCACAGTTCCCATGTGCCCAAATCCTTCCGGGCCTACCGTTCACAACAAGCGCTTGCAGAACTGGGATTCATCGTGGTTCAAATCGACGGGATGGGCACTTCAAACAGATCCAAAGACTTCCATGATGTTTGCTGGCAAAACCTCAAGGATGCCGGTTTCCCGGATCGCATACTCTGGCATAAAGCGATGGCCAAAAAATATGACTTTTATGATATTCGCGAGGGTGTGGGGATTTATGGCCATTCTGCGGGTGGACAGAATTCTACGGGTGCCCTCCTGTTCCATCCGGAATTCTATACGGTGGCTGTTTCTTCTTGCGGATGTCACGACAATCGAATGGACAAGATCTGGTGGAATGAGCAATGGATGGGATATCCTCTGGGCTCCCAATATGCGGAATCCTCCAATGTCACCCATGCCCATAAACTCCAGGGCAAGCTCTTTCTCATCGTGGGAGAAATGGATACCAATGTGGATCCGGCATCCACCATGCAGGTCGTCGACGCATTGGTGAAAGCAAAAAAAGATTTCGATCTTCTGGTCCTGCCCGGGGTGGGCCATGCCATAGGAGGAGACTATGGTGTACGCCGAAGAAGGGATTTCTTTGTGAAACATTTAATGGGAGTGAGCCCACCTGATTGGAATAGTCTGCTTGAATAATTTCCAATTGATTAGATCATAAGTCCCTTCAGCCGTTTCGCTCCTGCACGGCTCAAAATAATATCGTGGCCATCTTTCATTCGGCATTTTAACCGACCGTTGCTCCAGGGTTCAAGCTCGTCAACAGATTCTAAATTGATGATATGGGAGCGATGTGCACGGATGAACTGTTTTGGATCAAGCTTGGTCTCCATGTGGGACATGGATTGTAATACAAGGTAAGTCTCTTTTTGGGTGTGTATATTCACATAATCTTCCACGGCCTCGATCCATTGGATCTCATTCGTATGGAGAATGATAATTTTCCCCGACTGTTTTATGAGCATGCGTTCCGGATATGCTTCCTCGGTCCGCAAACCTTTCAGCAGACTCTCTATTTTTTGATTATCATACGGTCCTTTCAGGATACTTTCTCTTGCCCGTTCCACAGCGAGATCAAACCGGCTCTGAACATACGGCTTGAGAAGATAATCGACAGCATGGACTTCAAAAGCCTGCAAAGCGTATTGATCATAAGCCGTTGAAAAAACCACATAGGGAATTTCCTCTAACATTTCCAACATCTCGAATCCGTTCAGCTCGGGCATCTGGACATCCAAAAACAGCAAGTCCGGATGATATTTTTCTATTGCTTCCAAAGCCTGGAAACCATCCTGACATTCGGCCAGGATATCCACGTCCGGGTGCGAATTTAGATATTCTCGGATAATTTTTCGTCCTAACGTTTCGTCATCGATGATGAGAGCTTTTATCTTATCCATCAGAACCTATGGGAACAACAAGTTTGACCCGAAAATTTCCGGAATCAGAATATCCAGCTTCAAAATCATAATTTCCTTCATAGATTAGATCCAATCTTCGCCGGATATTCTGGAGACCGGTACCATTTGATTTGGAAGACACGCTATTTGACCTACCCTTATCTACCGAATTCGACATGACGCATTCAATGCGCCCATTCCGTTCTTTTAATTCTAAACGAAGACTTCCCCTTCCCCGTTTCGAGGCAACACCGTATTTGATCCCATTCTCAAAAAGGGGCTGAAGTACCATACCCGGGAAGGAAACGGAGAGTAATTGGGGATCCACCGTCTCCTGGTAATCCAATCGATCCTTAAATCGTATTCGCTCGATGTCCAGATAGAGATGAGCAAAATCCAGTTCCTCCTTCAGAGGTACCATCATCTTATCTTTGTTCTCCAGAGACAACCGCAACAGATCGGATACCCGGGCTATCATCTCTCTGGCTTGTTGAGGATCCTCGGTGACCAGGGCATTGATGGAATTTAGCACATTAAACAAAAAATGAGGATTCACCTGCATTTTCAATGCTTTGAACTCGGCATCCCGGGTGAGGAGTTTCAGCTCCGCCTCCCGCAATTCCTTTTCCCTAAAATGTTTGTAGTAGATAATCGTGTAGAATATTCCCGCAATAAGGAGATAGGTGATCATACCAAATAAGAACTGCCAGCCGATAACTTCTCTTATGGGAAAATAATCGACTATCCTTTTACCGGCTTCCAAATACCATAAGCCATAAATTAAAACCAACCAGAGCAAAGAGAAAACGATTGACAGAAGAAAATGTAAGGAAAGCAGGAGTATAATGGGATGACGATTGAAAGGAATACTTCGGCAAATATACCAAATCAGTATACTGAGCAGACCATAAACATAATAACTAAAAGCTGAAGAAATGAAGGAAACGCCCCAGGACTCGCCGACCTGAATTTTGAAAAATACCATATAAAAAATAACCCAGAAGGTCCAGATAAAAAATCCATATAAAAAAACCTTCCTGCGACTGACACCGACCATCGAAGATCCCGTTTCACTTTTCATATTCGGATTATCCCTTTTGAAATCATCCATCCAGGCATCTTAAAATATTGACTCTCCATAGTAAAAGCAAGTAAAATCTTACGACATCTTTTCTATTTAATCCTCACATCATCGATCATTAACTGGAAATCGCCCTCCTCCATCGCACCTCCAATGAAAAGTCCCATAATGTCACTCCCATCCGTACCGAAGTCCTCGAGGGGAAAAGTATAATCCTTCCAGGAAGATGTGGACTGAAAATTTAAGGTCGCGGGAGCAAATCCGAGACTCGAGGCAAAAATCATCACAGAGTATGT
>CAZYTI010000549.1:0-3972 GCA_964650065.1 uncultured bacterium | reverse complement strand
CAGAGGATTGGAGATAGTATGAAAAGAAGAGATTTTTTAAAAAACAGTGCGGCATTTGCATCGGTAACCCTGCTGCCGTCATCGGTATGGTCACTGACAAAAAAAGGAAAACTCAGGACAGCTCATATAGGCGTAGGTGGCATGATGGGAGGAGCAGATTTGGAAAGCTTCTCATCACATCCTTTGGTTGAAGTCACTGCTCTATGCGATGTTGATTCAACGTTCCTGGCTGCGGCGAAACAGCTCTATCCCGAAGCAAAAACATTTACTGATTACCGGAAGATGTTTGATGCAATCGGTAAGCATATTGATGCAGTTTGTATCTGTACTCCGGACCACACCCATGCTCCAGCTTCAATAATGGCCATGGAAATGGGGAAGCCTGTGTATTGCCAGAAACCGTTAACGCATCATGTTTCTGAAGCCAGGGCAATGAAGAAGTTAGCGGCGGATAACAATCTGATAACTCAAATGGGTATTCAATGTCACTCAAGCGACTCATATCGTCAGGCGGTCAATCTGATCAAGTCCGGCATTATTGGTGAAGTCAGTTGTGTCAGGGCCTGGTCGCCAAAAAATTGGGGTTACGACGGGGAGGCGCCTGTAGGCAGTGATCCGATTCCGGAAACGCTAGATTGGAATTTATGGCTGGGAACATCTCCTGAAAGGGAGTACAAGATAGATGTTTACCATCCGCATAATTGGAGAAAATTGCTGGACTATGGATGCGGGACATTGGGAGATATGGGGGTTCACATTTTTGATACACCATACACCGCCCTGGAGCTGACTGTGCCGAAGACAGTAAAAACAACATGCAGAAAGCCCAATGGTTTCAGCCATCCCGAACACAATATCGTTGAATATGAATTTCCCAAAACCAAATATACGACAGACAACTTTAAATGGATATGGTATGACGGTGAAGGCGCTCCCAAGAAGCATCGTGATTTGACAATGCCGGAAAATGAAGCCCCTCCAGAACAGGGTGCTATGTTTGTGGGTGAAAAAGGAAATATGCTGCTCCCCCACTGGGATTTTCCCAAGCTGATTGTCAACAACCAATATGAACCGATTGATTTCCCTGAAATTGAGCAGCATGACCATTATCATCAGTTTGTTGACGCCTGTTTAGGTAAGGATACCTGCAGCACTCCATTTTCTTATGCCGCAAATCTGACAGAGGCCATTCTCTTAGGGGTTATTGCAAACCGATTCCCCGACAGAACCCTGCATTGGGATATTGCATCGGTAAAATTTGTTGAGACCGAAGCAAATGAGCTGCTGGATTTTAAGTACAGGAAATTCTGATTTCCTGAATACGTAACTTGAGCTCCCTGAAATGGATGGGAGAATTTTGCTGAAAACTGACTGTGTACAAATGATAAAAGATACGGCAAATTGACCTGGAGGTTCGTTGCAATGCCCAACGCACTATTTGCAAAACCGTTAAACCGCAGAAAAGGACTATCGTATCCGGTCTGTCTGTTGGTGTCTGTTGTCCTGTTCCTGCAGCTGTTCCTGTGGGCTGGTTGCAGTACCAACGGAGCCAAGAGTGATGCTGCAGGAATAGAAACATTGTCAGCTGAGTTTAGCGATCCTCCCTCCGATTCCCGTCCCGGCGCTTTCTGGTGCTGGCTTAACGGCAATATGACCCGGGAAGCCATTTCGCGTGATCTCAGGGAGATGAGTGAAAAGGGAATGGGCAGGGCGGAGATCTGGGATGTAGCAGCAGTGAACAACCCGGATAACACTATTCCGGCTGGGCCTCCATTTTTAAGTGACAGCTCCGTCGCAATGATCAAATATGCCTTCAGTGAAGGGAAGAAATACGGCATAAAGATAGGAATGATCGGCTCCAGCGGCTGGAATGCCGGCGGGACCTGGGTCGAACCTGAATGGGCCTCCAAGCAGTTGTATTTTTCTGAACTGGCAGTTACTGGACCAGTCCGTAAAAAGTTGGCATTACCATTCCCAGATGTTCCCCGGGAATGCCCCAAAGATGCAGAAGGACTGCCGCTCTATTTTAAAGAGGTGGCAGTATTGGCGCTTCCCCATAATGAACAGAGACAGCTGGACAATCCAGGGAGGATCATTGACCTTACGTCATCCTTTTCCGAAGGGAAGGTGGATTGTAACCTTCCTGAAGGGGAATGGATCATCATGCGGTTTATCTGTTCCAATAACGGGCAGCTACTGATTGTGCCCTCTCCAAAATCAAATGGTCTATTCATCGACTTTCTCGATCCGCAGTCAACCAGAAAACATCTCAAACATATTATGGATAGACTCGGCATCAGAGCTGGAGAAAAGCGTGACGGCGGTCTGGCCTATATCGAATTTGACAGCATGGAGCTGGTTGAAGGGATTCCATGGACTGACGCAATGCCGGAGATCTTCCAGAAGGTGCGGGGCTATGATCTGACCAGTTATCTGCCGATCCTGACCGGATGGACCATAGGTGATGAATCCACCCGGTTCCTCTATGACTGGAAAAAGACGATCAGTGATCAGCTTATTTTCAGCCATTACACGACTGGAAGAGAGTTCCTCCATGAGTACGGGGTCGATCTGGTGGCTGAGGCCGGCGGACCTGGACCGCCCACCTGGGATACCTGTCCCGTAGACGCCTTGAAAGCGCTGGGGAACGTGACCATCCCCCGCGGAGAATTCTGGGTGCAGCACCGCCATATCTTCCTGGTGAAGGAGGTTGCCAGTGCTGCTCACATTTACGGCAGACCGATCGTTGATGCCGAGTCCTTCACCACCTGGCGACGCTGGAAAGACAGTCCCTATGATTTGAAGAAGTTAGTGGATCGGGCCTTCGGTGAAGGATTGAATTGTGTCACCTTCCACACCTTTGCCAGCACAAGTCCCCAAGACGGTCTGCCAGGCAGGACCTACCATGCCGGTTCAGATCTGAATCATGCCAATACCTGGTGGGATAAATCCAAACCCTTTATGGATTACCTGGCACGGTGCAGCTATCTGCTGCAGCAAGGTTTATTTGTGGCTGATGCGTGCTATTATTACGGCGATCAGGCCCCCAATTTTTTTCCTGCCTATCACTATGTACCGCAAAAAATTATTCCGGAGGGTCTTGGGGAAGGATATGATTACGATGTGGTCAACAGCGACGTGATCCTGAACCGGATGTCGGTCAGAAACGGGAAGATTGTCCTGCCTGACGGATTGAGTTATTCCATTCTCGTCCTGCCGGATCAGATTGACATCCCGCTTGAGGTACTCCGAAAACTGGAGCAATTGGTCAGGGAGGGAGCGACCGTTATCGGGAAGAAACCGGTAGAAGTGCCCTACCTGGATAACTATCTAGAAGACAACAGCGAACTGTCCGGATTGGCAGGCAGAATGTGGGAAGGCATTGATGGAGAGCTGAACAAAATCAATCGATATGGCAAGGGCAGGGTCATCTTTGGACTAAGCCCCAGGGAAGTGTTATCTGCTGACGGCATTAGCCCGGATTTCGATCATGACTCTCCGGCTGTCCTGGACTATATTCACCGGCGGTCCGGTGAGACTGAGATCTATTTCATCCGGAATAAAACCTCACAGTCCTGGGCCGGGGAGTGTTCCTTCAGGGTGAGCGGCACGTATCCCGAACTTTGGGATCCTTCAACCGGAGAACAGGTCAGCATAGCCGCATCAAACGAAAAAGATGGCAGGATGCATCTGCAGCTTGAGCTTGATCCCCATGGGTCGCTGTTTGTCATTTTTACCAAAGACCAAAGAGCAATACCATCCCTCCGGAAAAAAACCAGCGCGGTAAAACGGACAGCTCTTACCGGCAGCTGGCTGGTAACATTCCCTGCCGGCTGGGGAGCACCTGAAGAGGCGACATTTGAGCGGCTGATTTCCTGGACAAACCACCCGGTTGAAGGGATCAGATATTTTTCCGGTACTGCCGCTTATCATAAAACAGTCACCCTCCGGGAAGAGGATGTCCGTGATCGT
>CAZYTI010000548.1:0-3973 GCA_964650065.1 uncultured bacterium | reverse complement strand
GAAGTTGTAGAGTTATGGATAGAGGCAAGTGCTGCCCAGTTATTTGGACTTCAATTGATGAATGATGAGGGGAAGCTGGCACCCAGGAAGTATGGTCATTATGAGGCATGTGTTAAAACCATTGAATTGACGGTTTTCAGGAAAGATATTTGGGATTTCTACCTGGATTGTACCCTTTTAAATGATCAGATGAGAGCACTTCCTCCTAATAGTGTGCGCCGTGCCCGTATTTTATTCGCTGTGAATCGTGCAATCGATCATTTTCATGATGACGAGGAAAGTATCAGAAAAGCGAAAAAGTGGATTCATATCGAGTTGACAAAGAAAAATTCGGCTTCTTCCTTGCAAACTATTGCGGTAGGACATGCCCACTTGGATACGGCATGGCTGTGGCCAGTGAATGAAACGATACGCAAATGTGCACGGACATTTGCAAACCAAGTCGATCTCATAGAGAGGTATCCTGACTATATTTTTGGTGCATCACAAGCTCAACATTATCAATTTGTTAAAAAATATTATCCAGCGTTGTATACCCGGATTAAGCAAAAGGTCCAAGAAGGGAAATGGGAAATTCAAGGAGGCATGTGGGTTGAGGCCGATTGCAACCTCATCAGCGGTGAATCCATGGTGGGTCAGATCTTACATGGGAAAAATTTCTTCCGTGGAGAGTTCAATGTGGATGTGAAAAACCTTTGGCTTCCCGATGTCTTTGGTTATAGTGATGCCCTTCCTCAAATTCTTAAAAAATCGGGTATCCAATATTTCGTTTCTCAGAAATTGTCATGGAACCAGTATAACCGATTTCCACATCACACGTTTCTCTGGAGGGGAATCGACGGATCTGAGATAATTACCCATTTCCCTCCTGAAGAGAATTATGCGAGTGAATTAAAGCCATCGGGATTAATGAAAGGGCAGGATCATTTTATCGAGAAAGGATTCCTGAATGAATATCTGACATTATTCGGTATTGGTGATGGTGGGGGAGGACCTACAATGGAGATGATCGAATCAGGTCTGCGACAGAGAGATTTGGAAGGTTCACCAAAGGTCATTTTGGGTCATGCACAGGACATGCTGAGCAGACTCGATTCCGTGATGGAAAAGCTACCCATATGGGTGGGTGAGCTCTATTTCGAATTACACCGGGGGACATACACAACCCATGCATACATTAAGAAGATGAACCGTAAAATGGAATTCAGATTGAGAGAAATAGAGATGCTCTATTCTCTCGCACCATCAAATACGGTGTATCCAGGTGAAGAACTCGACTGTATGTGGAAACGGTTATTGCTGAACCAATTTCATGACATCATACCCGGATCAAGTATAACACCCGTTTATGAGGATAGTCGAAAAGATTATCAAGTTTTGCAGAGACAGTCCGATGATTTAATAAAAAAATTCATCAAAAAAAATCTTACAAAAGTGAATCATCGTTTTTGTATCATCAATACTCTGTCTACAACATATAACCGTCCAGTGGTCTTGCCCATGTCGTGGGCTCAATATGATATTCTGAATGAAGATGGAGCAATTGTCCCTTATCAGATCGAGGAAGACTGCACCGTAGTACTCGTACCCATCCGGCCATTGAGTTATATAACCTTAAACCGTGGATCAAAGCATTCGGAAAAAAGGTCAACCCTGTCGGCCCAGGACACAATATTGGAAAACGAGCTTATTCGATATACATTCTTCAGGGATGGAACCCTCTCAAAAGCATACGATAAATCGTGCAAAAGAGAAATCATTATTGATGGTCAGTTATGCAATAGCTTGCGGTTATTTGAAGATCGGCCTGTGAATTGGGATGCATGGGATATCGATATTTATTATGAGAAGCAATTTTTGGAGCAGGCTCATTTGATAAAACATGAATGGCTTTGTCAGGGGCCGATTCGACAAGGCATTCGATTTCATTATAAAATAGGGCAATCGACCATATTGCAGGATGTTTATCTTGCAGTAAACAGTAAGCGACTCGACTTTAAGACTCAAATTGATTGGCAGGAATGTCATAAATTATTACGTGTATTTTTTGAGGTCGATATCCAATCTGATCTGGCCACCTACGAAATTCAGTTTGGGCATATGAAACGTCCTACACATAGGAATACCAGCTGGGATATGGCTCAATTTGAGGTCATTGGTCATAGATACGCCGATTTATCAGAGGAAGGATATGGCGTGGCCATACTCAATGATTGCAAATATGGATACCAGATTCACCATAATGTGATGAGCCTGAGTCTACTGCGTGCACCGACTGTTCCCGACCCTACAGCGGATCGGGGTGTGCATCATTTTACCTATAGTTTTCTTCCCCACAGGGGGAGATTGATAGAATCCCATGTGTTGTCAGAAACATCGCAGTTAAACCAGGGTATCCTTTGTTTTCCCGGACAAATGAGAAAAGAAATGCTGTTTCCCTGTTCATTGGATACAGATGATGTGGTTCTTGACACCATAAAAAAAGCGGAAAATGACGATTCCATGATTTTAAGATTCTATGAGCCCATGGGTAGAAGAATCCAAACAAACTTGAATCTTCACTTTCATGGTGTGGATCTATTTGAAACCGATCTAATGGAAGAAAATGAAAAAAAATTAGACACACGAGAAAATATGGTAAAACTTAAATTTGAACCATTTGAGATAAAAACTATAAAAATTACAGGGTGGCAAAAAAAGAACCATAAAGGCACGACTTAATTTCTGCAACCACCCCATCTAACGTATTTATGTTAGTTGGTCGATAATCGCAGATATTTCATTCAAGGACTGGCAAAAAGCGTCGCACAAATCCAATGCACCGCTATCCACGATGTTCCCACCCGATAGACCAATCGCAGAAAATCCGGCCAATCGAATCGCATTGATCCCAGCACCGCTGTCTTCGACACCAATGACATGATGACGCTCATGGAATGGGATACCAAGTCCGACACTACAAATTTCGGAATAGAGCCAGGGATGGGGTTTGGGTGAAAGTTCACCCAGGGTTCCAGGTTGTCCATTCCGCATCGGATATCCAGCAGTGATAATCGCATCGTAAAATTCTTCGGGATCACCTAATCCCAAATGACGGAATGCAGATAGGATTTCGGGCCATGCCTTTTCGTAAAGACCCGAGGTGACCAGCCCGATCTTAATACGTTTCGATTTAAGTTCCAGGAGGAAATCTTTCAATCCAGGCGTAGGGATGAACGCATCAACTCGGCCATACCCATCGATAATGGCCTGCATTTCGCGGTGTGTATGCTCGAAATAGTAATTTCTGGCTTCTTGCAGAGTTTTATCCGGACAATATTCTCTTATACAGTATTGTAGGTGTTCTGATACACTATGCCCGGATACGTAAGGAATATCTTTTTCCTGAAGTTCGAATTTGGGATTACCGAGCATGCTGGCAGTAGACAATTGAATGATCCAAATCCAAAAATCCTCACTCTTGACACTCGTCCCATCCAAGTCCATCAATATCGCTTTCACCGGTTTTTCAATATGGGCTGGATAAACCGGGTAATAAGCAAAGTATCCCAGGGCAGATTTGACCAATCCCAAGACATGTTGCTTAAAGAATATATATTCAACCTTACCATCGCGAGTACCAAGAATATGAACAACACCATCTTTCCCCATCGAAAAACGTTTATCAATGGAAGTTTGAAGTGTCAGGAAATCTGATGCATCGCATTTTGCATTCAAAATGCGAAATTTAGTATTTTTGTTCATGCGACATCCTCAATGATAGAGATACTTTATTCTACAAAAATTTAGTGAATTTCCAAAATTCTTTTTTGTGAATTGAGAAGATTTCGTCGATATGATATGAGAATCCAGACATCCGTCCCTGTGTTTGCTTGACATTATTCTTTTGATTTGGTATATTTAACACGATATTTTTTATGGAGATTTTATATCATTTCTGAACCATCAATGTTATATTTTAAAATAATGAAAT
>CAZYTI010000547.1:221-3980 GCA_964650065.1 uncultured bacterium | reverse complement strand
CCACAGAGTTCCACAGAGAAAAAGAAAAATACTCTGTGTTCTCGAAAGGTGAACGCATCTAAAGATATAGCTTCTTGCAATATCATATTAAAGATGAAAATCCTATTAAAGATATTTCTGGAGTTAACTATCATATCACACGTTACGATATTTGAGAGTGCACAGAGGGGCTAGAGAAATAAGGCCTCGTAATTTAAATAATATTAATAATTTCTCTGTGTACTCTGTGGTTAATTTATAATAATCCATGGAAAAAGTGGGGGAGTTGGACAAGAATATCACTCGAATAAATAATCAAAGAGGGAGTTAATGGAATTGGTCTATGAAGTCTAAAATCAATATCCTACCTGAATTGATGATGAAGCGGATTGCAGCGGGTGAAGTCATTGAAAGGCCTGCTTCGGTGGGAAAGGAACTGATTGAAAATGCTTTGGATGCCGGAAGTTCTTCAATCACACTTCTCATCAAAGGGGGAGGCATCGATCACATTCAGGTTATTGACAACGGTGAGGGGATGACCGAGGAGGATGCCCTCTTGTGTTGCGAAAGACATGCCACGAGTAAGCTTCTCAATCCTGAAGATTTGGAAGAGATTAATACACTGGGATTTCGGGGAGAAGCCCTGGCCAGTATCAGTTCTGTTTCCCGGATGACAATTAAGACTTCATCGGGTGAGGGGGAAGGAACCCAGATGAGTCTGGACAGTGGGCGCATACAAGAAGTATTAAAGGTGGCCGCCCAGAGAGGCACATCCGTAACGGTAAAGGATTTATTTCTAAATGTGCCTGCACGACGCAAATTTCTCAAAACTCCAAATACTGAATTGAGGCACGTTATCACCCTGTTCAGGCGCATTGCTCTGTCCCATCATGGGGTTGATTTCACCCTCTTTATTGAAGATGAAAAATCGATGGATTTACGTGGAGGATCGATAGAGGACCGAATCAAAGATCTGTTGACGGAAAATAGAGCTGCAGGCTTGATTAAAGTAGAAAAAAAGCTGTCGGACATTTCGCTTCAGGGCTATATTAGCCGACCGGGTGAAGGTCTGCGAAGTCGAAAAGATCAATTCTTCTTCCTCAACAATCGCTTTATTGTCAACAGGAGTCTGGTTCACGGTGTGCTGTCTGCGTATGGTTCTCGATTGGGAAGGAATGAATTTCCCATTTATATCATCTACATAGAGATGATCCCAAAACATTTCGATGTTAATGTACACCCCACCAAGATCGAAGTTCGTTTCCTCGATGAGAAATTCGTACATGATCTGGTTCAACGGGCCATTGCGGAGGCACTTCGAAAACCTGGGGCTGTTCCCGAACTGCGGCTTGTGAGTGAGAGAAGACAGAGTCCGCTTCCTAAACAACAGTATCGAAATATCGAAGATTACGGTCAACTGACTCTCGAAGCACAAAGACCTGCGAATGATGAGAAGTTGATCGAATATCATCAATCTTTTCATAAGGAAGCGCCCTCATTATGGCAACTTCATAACCGATATATACTGTCTCAAATTAAGAGTGGTCTCACAATTATCGATCAACATGTGGCCCATGAACGCATTTTATACGAAAGAGCTCTAAAATCGAAAAGAGAAAACTCCGGACTTTCCCAGCAATTGCTTTTCCCCCAGACTGTTGAGTTTACGCCCGACGATTTTATAATACTCACCGAGATTCACCCTTATTTGGAAAAGATCGGGTTCGGTATAAAGGCATTTGGCCAGCATACCCTGGTTATTGAAGCCGTGCCTGTTGAGATTAAACCGGGCAGAGAGCGAGAATTACTTATGGAAATCATCGATGGATTCAAAGAGAGTCGAAGGGAAACAAACGATGTTTTTGAGGGTGTTGCCATGGCTTTTGCCTGCAAATCGGCAATAAAATCGGGCGATCGTTTGACTTTCCAGGAAATGGCTTTTCTCATTGATCAACTCTTTGCCACCAGGGAACCGTACTTCTGTCCACACGGTCGCCCTATTGTGATTAATCTGTCCCTGGAAGAGATTGATAAGAGGTTTGGGCGTTGAATACCATGCCGAACAAACGGGTGTTGCTGATCGTGGGACCGACGGCTTCGGGAAAAACACAACTCTCCATGGAAATCGCTAAAAAATGCGAATCGGAAATTGTATCGGCGGATTCCCGCCAGGTCTATCGTCACATGGATATTGGTACGGATAAACCCACGGCCAGCCAACGGCAGCAGGTGCCCCATCACTGCATTGACATCAAAGATCCCGATGCGTTTTTCAGTGCGGGTGAGTATGCCGGTCTGGCTCGCAATATCATCAACGAGATTTTTGAACGGAAGCATCTTCCCTTGGTCGTCGGAGGTTCAGGTCTCTATATACGGGCATTGGTGGATGGGGTATTCCCGGGGAAGTACAGAGATGAAAGTATCCGGGTGAAATTGAGACAGGAAGCGGAGCAGAGAGGTCTTGAATTCCTTTACCAGCGTTTAATCCAGGTTGATCCGGTGGCTGCTCAGAAGATCCATCCCCACGACAGCCGGCGGACGATTCGGGCGCTGGAAGTGTATGAGCTGACGGGTGAACCCATATCAAGAATTCAAAAGGAGCGAACCCAACCGGCAGAATTCGATTCCGTATTCTGGGCTCTGCGCTGGGACCGGGATGTCATTTATCGCCGCATCGAAGAACGCGTGGACAGAATGATCCGGTCCGGTCTCATCGAAGAGGTCGAAAGACTCGTGAAAATGGATTATGATATAGGAAGTAACAGTCTGGATTCGGTGGGTTACAAGGAAGTGTTGGATCATTTAAAGTGTCATTCAACGCTCCAGGAAACGGTAGATCGAATTAAACAAAATACCCGAAGATTCGCTAAAAAACAGATGACCTGGTTCCGGGGGGATCCACGAATAAGATGGATCGATGTTCAGGAACCCGTGGATTGGGATCGACTCGCCGAAATGGTGCTCAGTTCATTAAAAGCAGGATGTAAGGCGTAGATAGAAGGTGTTCATGTTACTGGCTAATGGTCTCTGGTTACTGGCTAATGGTTCATAGACCTAAAAGAATCCTATTATTTTACCAGAAACCAGCAGCCAGCAACCAGTAGCGTTTGCAGCAAAGCTTCGTTCGATCGTTGCTATAGAACCATTAGATAGTACAGGAAAGTAAGCGTCATCATTTTATGGGCCTTCCCTGGACACGTGCCGTAATTTGTTCAAAATGCCTATCAGAGACAAACATTTCATCCGTTGTCGTTACAATCCTAGAAATAATATCTGAATGCCATCCTCGGCTGGAACCGTTCTTGTGGCTTATACCGCTGTAAATTTTCATCCCATTTAAAATTCCATATATAGTCCAGGTAGAGGAAAAAACCGGGCTTCATTTTATATCCAATGCTCACTCTGGCCACGGACCGATAATCCAGAGTACGAATATCCTTAAAATTGCCGATCCCTCTTTTATTATACGTGGCCTCCAGGGCCAACAAAGGTATCGACGGTGAGAGGGCCGCACCGAGGTGGAGGAGTCCGCTGTTTTCCTGGCCATCGATGGTTTGATAGTATCCCACAGCCCGGATGAGATGGAAAAAATCCGCATACAAAGATCCAAACCAGCCTTTTCGTCTCTCGGTCATCATCGGGAGTAGCATGTGCTGTGCTAATTGGTCTGTTCCATGGAAAGACAGCAAAGAGGGAGGTATACCCGCTGCAATTCCGCCCAATGATTCATAAAAAACGACCAGTTCAAGTATATAGGTTAATTCCTCAATAAATGATGGT
>CAZYTI010000547.1:0-211 GCA_964650065.1 uncultured bacterium | reverse complement strand
ACCCATGGTGCTGAATCGGAGAATCTCATAAAAGGGACCAAAATAATTGGCAATGAATTCCTTGCCGAGAAATCTTCTTTCAACGGTAAACCCAATTTTTAAAAAGTCAATCAATACATCGAAATCCGTCCTCAAACCGATGGTCACTCCTTTTCCATATCCTTGTATCCGTGCATAGTCAGCGAAGAGCATCGACGTCAGATGATTGGAT
>CAZYTI010000546.1:0-3980 GCA_964650065.1 uncultured bacterium | reverse complement strand
CTGGTCTTTCTTTCTCCTCGTCAACGATCCCAAAGTCTTGGGCGAGAACCGTTCCAAATCGTATTTCTGGAATCTGGGCATCCTGCTTCAAATCACGCTTTTGAACAGTATTGCCATTATCTATATATTTAACCGTTTGGGATGGTGGATAAAATGATCAATCTGGATCGTCGTTGGGGTCCCTGGAGTGGGCGTGTCTGGGGCCTGATACTCAATTTCATCACCAATGGTCTGGCCATTTACGGGGCCATCGGTATGATCCGTGACGGATCCCGCGTCCCGATTTTCATCATCGGTCTTATTTTAACTATCGCATGTATTGCACTGCTTGCACGTCCCAATACGCCGAATGGTGGATCTGGTTGACCAAGTGAACATTATCCATATTTATAAATCATTTCTATGGAATCTGTAGTTATATTTTTAGTTTGGTTTTTCAAGAGAGGAAAAAACCATGGTGGACAAAACGGAAACGATAACCAAAGAAGAAGCCACCCGAGACGTGAAACTGGCACTGCGTCGGACAGCCTTAATTTATCACTATTTCTCAAGGACATTACTGGAAGCATTCGGTGAGGAAAAAGGGCGACGGCTCATCCGGAAAGCGATAGACGCCTACGGCACCCACATCGGCCGGGAAAGCCGGATGAAAGCAAAAGGGTTGAGCCTCCCACTCTCCCCCGAAAACTACCAGGACGATCTGCCCTATGCAGCCTGGAAGAGCGAAACCGTAACCATCGATGGAGAAGAACGTGTCCGGGTCCATTACTGTCCCCTGGCAGAAGAGTGGCTCACCTGGGGAGACCCGGAAACGGCCCGTCAGTACTGTTATGTCGACCAGGCAAAGATACGGTCCTATAACCCCGATTATGAGTACGTGCATATTAAAAATATCCTGGACGGAGATCCCTATTGTGAACTGGCCGTACGGCCGGTGGGGGATGCTAAATCCAAAGAGCAACCTCAAAGCGAATCTGAACCCCGGGAGACCGTCCGCTGGGTGTTCGGTCAGTATACCAGGGATGATCTGAAGAAAATGGATCCCCACTGTCTAAGGGCCCTCTTTCGGGAGCGTGTCCACCATACCATTGAAGTCCATATCTATCCCATCCTGGCTGGAGAGAGAAAAGTCCCGGATCGTTTCGGCAGACAGCCTCGGCTGATCCTCGATGTCTGGCGGGAACGGGGATTCCCCGAAGATGAGCCGGATATCCTGTGGGGAAAACACTATATCGACCTGGCCGAAAAGCTTCGTCAGGGTCAGAACGTCATTATCGACGAGCCCACTGTGACACCATTCACCGATTCAGAACTGGACGTCGTAAACAAACTCATATACGAACGACGCTCCATACGCAACTGGGTCCCCAAAAAAGAAATCCCAAAAAATATGCTTGAGAAAATCATGGAGGCGGGCAGGGCCGCACCTACGGGATGCAATCTCGATATCGTACGCTTCATTTTAATCCGCAAACCTGAGGAAGCCAAGATGGTCTGGAGCGATATTCCCACCCCCATGGACCGTTGCGTCCTCATTGTGATCTGTTACGATAAACGGATCTATGAGACCATCGGACACGACCGACTGGTCCCCCACAACCGGTTATACGACTGTGCCGCCGCAGCCGATCATATGTGCCTCATGGCCCACGCTCTGGGTCTGGGTGCCGTGTGGCTCACCCGGACCGAGAAAACGGGAAAGGTTTTCAAGGAAAAATATGGATTGCCCGAACACATCGAACCCGCACTCCACATCGCCATCGGCTGGCCTGCAGGGGGAACCATCAAGAGCGCGCGTATGCCGCTAAAAGAAATGGTCATTCAGAAAAATCGATCCTGATGGCAACTATTTCCTCAACAACATTGTACCTTTTTAAATAGGACATGCGTTTCCTATCACAAACGGCGGGCAATATCGACCTCTTCTTTATAAGGGCAGTTGACAATGACACGGAGGAGCACCACATCGCCCTTGAAAAAATACTGCCGCGCTTAACTTTTAAAAATTGTCATCCTGATCCCAACTTGTCGGATTAGCATCAACTTATCATTTTATGTAGTTAAATTTCCTGCCTCAGCTGGATGTCCCGATTCAAAATAAAATTATACAATATCAGAATTGGGACGGGGTGTGTAGGAAGACATTAAAAATAACGATGACTATATGATATTCGTCCTTTACATTGAAAAGAACACACCCCTAAGTCCTCCCAATTTATCGGGAGGACTTGTTTGTGCCAAGCATTACCATTTCATACAAGATAATTCAGAACAGTTGGCCTGAATATCCGTAATATAAAAATGAATCCAACAAGATAATCTGGAGAAACAAGATGAAATCAAGCGGGAGGGCAAGAAAATAAAACCCGACAGACTCACGATTGGTGAACAGATCAAAAAAATGGGCGTAGAAGCCGGATTTGAGCTCGTCCGAATCGAATCATTCCTGCCGAAAGATGACATATACATACTTAAATTGAAAATTTAGAAAATATTCGAATGGGGTGAACCACCCAAATATGAAGCGCTTTGCCAATAAAAATCCTGTTGTGTTTTCACTATTGGTGACGATTGTTTTGCTGATCCTCATGGTGGGTGCTTTTATTATCGGTGCCCTTTTGACGGATATCCCATATGGAAAGGATATGGGTGAATCCCTCGGGAAAGTACTGGCATCAATTGTGTTTATCGTTGTATTGTGGCGATTGAATTGGCTCAAAGGATCGGGTGTTACAAATTCCGGCGATTGGAAGCGTTGGTTAATCATATCCGTCCTTCTCATATATGCGGTCTTGTCAACGATCTACGCCTTAACGGGAAGTATAGATGTGCCATTTTCAGATCCACAGCGAATTTTCTGGATAACGGCCAACATGATGGGCAGTGGTCTCGTAGAAGAGATCGTTTATCGCGGACTGGTTTTTTACTGTTTAATGATTGCCTGGACCCAAAAGACCAACGGGATTTTGTTAAGCGGAATCGTGTCTGCCGCCATATTCGGTTATTCACATCTTTTCTGGGTTCTGCTGGGCAAAGACCTTACACTGGGATTTCTTCAATCCACCGCGGCTTTTTGCTCGGGCATCTTCTATGCGGGTGTGGTGATTCAGACAAGAACGATCTGGCCGGTTGTTGTCATCCACGGATTGACCAATACTTTTGCATATATTAAAATATCCCAGATACCGGAATTTACCGAAACCATACAAGGCGGTTTCATGGATGTTCTATATAGTCTGCCTCTGGTGGCTTATGGATTATTCTTCCTCTGGAAAAATTCGAAGAAAGATGCTGACTGTAAGCGTATAAATGGATGAATGTGTATAGCTGATCTTAATTTATAAGACCGGTGGTACAATTCGTAGGGTGGGGCCTCGCCCCACCGAACCTGTTCTGGCATGTTTATAGATATGAATTTGCTAATTTTTTGATAGACTTCGGTTCACAAGATCCCCAATCAGGATCATGAAGACCCTGCGTACTTAATCTCCTCAGCTTCTGTACTCCCGTTACCGGGTTTGCACGTAAGGTTCTCTATTGCCCTGCTGGCTAAGCTTTGGGCAAGCAGGAATTGCACTATGTGCCGTCATGCCACTATTTCCATGAAAAACCAAAGGAAATTGCTATAAAACTTGGACCATTTATTACAGCATGAATTACAACACCAATTAATTGTTGAGCAATCACTTTTCAATAATTTTGGCACTTAACATTTGCATAACCGGCGAAACTAACTGTTACTGTCCAACTTGAAAATCATACGAAAATGCTTAGCGTTTCTGTCCATACCTTTTTATTGAAATGAGCAATGGCAACCGTCCAAAGCATAACTCAAAAGATGAGAAACAAGCTGTCGGTTTTCCTGACTCATGCTTGGGTTAGGCAATTTCTACTTGAAAATAACAGTTAAACAACCTCATTCGTTCAATTTTCTCAACATATTTTTCGTAAAAATAAAACTATATTAGTAGAAATATAGT
>CAZYTI010000545.1:0-3981 GCA_964650065.1 uncultured bacterium | reverse complement strand
CCGATCGTAATAGTTTTCCGACCTGGTACACGGGTTTCGTCTCAATACGGCGCAGATCGTGGCCATCAGCTTTTTGCTTACGATCCTCATTGGTACGCTGTTACTCACTTTTCCCACGGCTACGGTGGATGGGCAAGGTGCGCGTTTTATCGATGCCTTGTTTACGTCCACGTCTGCAACATGTGTCACAGGACTCATTGTACAGGACACACCCACTTATTTTTCCACATTCGGACAGATTGTCATTCTTGTATTGATCCAATTGGGTGGTCTCGGAATCATGACATATTCGGCCTTCGTAGTACTGCTGATCGGCCGTTTCACGCTTGGTCAGAGAAAGATGATGCAAGAGATGTTCGAGGAAGACAGGAATGTGCTCAGTATGATCTTTTACATTTTCAAGATGACCCTCATTATCGAGGGTGTGGGAATGATCCTTTTATTTTTACGATGGATCTTTCATTTTGACGATGTGGGTCAGGCATTGTATTTCAGTCTTTTTCACTCAATTTCGGCATTTTGTAATGCCGGTTTTTCCCTCTTTCCCGATTCATTGATGGGTTTTGCATCCGATCCATCGGTCAATGTGATAATCATGGGGCTTATCCTTATAGGCGGAATCGGTTTTATTGTCGTGCATGATATCACTGGAGTGGCAAGAAAAACACGCAGGACATTGTCTCCTCACTCAAAGCTTGTTCTAATTACATCGGCCTTCTTGATTGTTGTTGGTTTTTTTATAATATTTTTCTTTGAATTCGATAAAGCGCTACTTGGGACTTCAATTCCAACGAAACTTTGGACGGCACTCTTTCAATCGGTGACACCGCGAACGGCCGGTTTCAACACGCTGGATATCGCATCTTTTTCACACGTTACCCTGACGATAATCATCATATTGATGTTTATCGGAGCCTCACCCGGTTCTACGGGCGGAGGGATTAAGACGTCCACTTTTGCGATTTTACTGCTCTCGCTAAGGAGTACACTCAAGTCCGAAGCCAGTGTGGAAACCTTCAAGCGTACGATTCCAACTTCCTGTGTAATGAAAGCCATCTCCCTCTTGGTGAGTGTTTTGATTCTTGTAGCCCTCATCTTTCTCCTTCTCATGATATTTGAAGACAAACCCTACTTAGACCTCTTGTTTGAAACGATTTCTGCTTTTGGGACTGTAGGACTTTCGACCGGTGTCACTCCTCATTTATCGATGCCGGGAAAAATTCTCATCACGTTGCTTATGTATTTGGGTCGAATTGGGCCATTAACCATGGGACTTGCCCTGGCGAGAAGTTTTCGACGGGGGAAAATTGTTTATCCGGAAGCCAGAATCATGATCGGATAAAGGAGGCTTTATGCAGTATGTGGTTATCGGACTTGGAACATTCGGTGGTAAGATCATCCATATCCTTTCGGAACATGGTGCCGAGGTTATTGCCATCGATATGAATAAGGAAAAAGTTGAAGCAGTGAAAGATTCTGTGAACATTGCCATGTGCCTGGATTCGACGGATGAGAATGCCATGAAGGCGGCACAGGTGGACGATGTGGATGCGGCCGTCATCGCTCTGGGTGAAGCTCAGGAAGAGGCCATCCTGACTACGGTGATTCTGAAAAAGATGGGGATTCATCCCATCATTGCCAGGGCGGCCAATGATCTCTACGCTCATGTGCTTAAACTCGTCGGTGCCGATCAGGTTATCATTATTGAAGAACAAGCAGGAGAAGATGTCGCTAAACGACTCCTGGCTCCGGAAATTCAGGAGAAAATAATGCTCACTTCGGGGCATAGTCTCGTCGAAATTGAGGCCACAAGAGAATTTATCGGCAAGACACTGATGCAATTAGATATTCGTAAGAAGTATGGTGTGAATGTGATCGGTATACAGAAGAAGGTGACAAAAATCGATGAAGAAGGTAAGGTCGTTCACACCGTGCAGATGAACGACCTTCCGGGACCAAACGATCGTATTGAAGAGGATGATGTGCTCATGGTGGTGGGTTCGGACACGGACATTGAAAAGATGACGCTATTAAGGAAGGAGAAATAGGCGATGACGAGCAGAGGGAAGATACGATTTGCCCTATTGGCTGTCGCATTTATTGCCCTGGGCACATCCCTGCTATCGCTTTCTTATATGAATCAGATGGCACAAAGGATCGATCAGATCGCCACCAGAGACGCAAAGATTGCTGAATTGGGTGAAGCTCTGTCCATTCAGATGCTTCAGGCCCGGCGGGAAGAAAAGAATTTTATTATTTACTTGGACACACTCTATATCGCCAACACCCGGGATATCATACAAGAAATGCGTTCGAGCGTTCTGAATGCCAAAGCGATTGCCCAAAATTATGTTGGAAAACTCGATTCCATCGAAGCTCTGCTGCAAATTTACGACAGCAAAGTCACGGATCTGGTTTATGCCTTTCAGGAGGATCCCAGGACACTCTATAATCTCCAACGACAGATTATGAATTACGAACAGGAACTGAGAACATTGGCAAAAGATCGAAAACTCGACTTGGAATCCTTACCTTCCTGGTCGTCGGATGTCAACATTGCCCTGCTTTCGGCAAGTGCGAAACTTTCAACGGAGAAGTCACGACTCTTTGAAGAATTGAGAGGTGTGGGGAATGATGTCATGACTCTGGCTCAGGAAATAGCCACCCGTGCCCGGGAATCATTGGCGGCCAACAGTATCCAGGGCATGTCATACAGTGTGAAAGCGCAGAGGAATACGTTGACACTGATTTTGATAGCGGTCCTCCTCCTCACGTATTTGATCATTTATCTCCCCAGTAACATTTTTCAGCCATACCGGAAAATTGGAAAAGCCCTTTTGGCCATTGGACGAGGAGAATCGGAGTTTATACTCCCCAACATGGATGTGAACGATGAACTGGGAGATCTTTCCCGCGCCATTAAAGAGGCCATTCAAAAATTGCATGCATACAATGAGTTAAAAACAAAAAAGATTGCCCAAATCCAGAGAAACCTGCATCGGATACTGGATGAGGTCAAAGAGGCCGTGATCATACTTGCACCCGACCTGACGATTTTATTTCTGAATAATGCTGCCAAAGTTCTTTTCGAAACAGAGAGAGAACTCATATCCAAATCAATTAAGGAATTGGAGCCCCTATGGCAGGTCGTGGATTGGTCCGTTGCGGACCTTGAGAAAAAGGGACGATATGAAGTGGACCTGAAACTCAAAAAGGTGGAATTCAAGAAAAAAATGGTTTCGATTGTGCCGAACATAGGCAGTGCGGGCAAGCTTGAAAATATATTGATTATTATCAAATGATTAAGCGAATTGAAATCAAAGTAGCGTGATTAGAGGGACTTGCAATTGAAATTGAATTAGCCAATAATACTTAAAATTTTCGAATTAATTAAGAGACGGCCGAATCTTTACCCTGCCGTCTCTTTTTTGAAACATTTGTACGATTATATCGTTAAAATAGTTTGTACGATATAATCGGAGAAATTGGAGGAGAGCATTGTGGATTTATTAACCCTGAATGAACAGATTCTTCTGCTGGCCATCCTGAGATTGAAAGACAATGCCTATGGTGTGACGATTCGGGAGAAAGTGGTGGAGGTCACCAAGAAGAACATCGTCTATGGCACACTTTACAATTCCTTGGATAAACTGGTAAAAAAAGGATACGTCTTTACGACTGAAGGGGAACCGACTCACGAGCGAGGGGGGCGGCGAAAGATCTATTATTCATTGACCCGGGAAGGGAAGCTGGCCTTACAGAAGTCCAGGGAACTCCAGACAACCCTGTGGCAAGGACTCAGTGACTATGCCCTGGGAGTCCACAGTTGATACATCACAAACAATTTGGTAATACGCCCCGATTGGCCCGGTGGTTGTTAGCCAGAATGTCCTTCTACAACCGCGTGTATGCTTCCATTGGGGATTTTGAGGAGGAGTACTATAAAATCAGGCATGAGAGGAGCAGGCTGGCGGCACATGG
>CAZYTI010000544.1:0-3983 GCA_964650065.1 uncultured bacterium | reverse complement strand
GGTAATTTCGGGGGTATCGAGGTCGCCAACCACAACCATCTGGTTTACATCGACATCGTTACACGGGCCTCCATGGAAACGGGCGGGAATTTCTACTTGAATCCCAGTTGGAGTTCCATCATTGCCGGATGTTACTACTGTCGTGATATTCACAACCTGACTTTTAAAATTTCCATGCTGCTTTCGACCCAAAATCTCATGCAGTTCCGGATGCTACTGAACATCATGCAAGAGTATATTAAAGAGGATGGCACTTCTCCAATATATGAAATAAATATCGGTAATGGTGTCACAGCCGAAACATTCATTCAATGCGCCAATGAGCTTGAGGAAAGCCGTGTCCAGGGAGTCAGTCTGGCGGCACATATCTATATCAATCCTGATCTGGGTATGGCGGACTTCAACTGGACAGACAATATGTTTAAGGTGCTGGAAAGTGGCACAGACATGACCTTCAAATATGAAAGTGACGGCACCGCCAGAGAGATGGACACCATGGAGGCCTATTTCCTTTCAGATGAAGAGCGGGATGCTGCTGCCGAAAAAATCGGTGATGTGATTTTTTACAAATCTGTTCGCGCCACAAAAGACGGCAAAAAGTTGATGCAAAAGGGAATCAAGACCGAATTCGCTGTGAGCTGCCATTAATAACCACTTAGAACACAACTTATTGAGGATAATAAATGCAAGGTTTCATTTATCGCCTTTGTATTCTCTGGAAACCTAATTATCTCTGGTGTAAATTATGATAGAAGACTGGCATGCCCGATACTCTGATAATATAAGGGATTTCCATGGTTATTCCATCGCCAAACTTTTTGATTTGCTGACTGATCCAGACATCATCTCTTTAGCCGGTGGTTTGCCTTCTCCTGATGTATTTTTAAAAAACGAGATGAGAGTTGTTTCTAAGAGACGTCTCGATGAAGATAGTGTGCCGGATTTTCAGAATCCCTCGGGCATCACAATGAGTCTGGAAAAAAGAAAAGCATTGCTCGATTTGAGTTATGAGTACGATATTCCGATTATCGAGGATAGCCCATACAGGGATTTACGTTATTTTGGGGAAACGATTCCTTCAATTTTTAGACTGGATCAAGAACAAAAAGGAGGCCATTAAATTTAAAGTTGCTTTTGTACCAGGAGAGTTCTTTTATGGAGAAAATCCGAGTAAGAATCATATGCGTATCAATTTCTCCTATGCTTCAAAAGACCAGCTGGTTGAGGCTATCAAGCGGCTATCAGAATGCATTAAAAGTCAATTGGTCTGATTCATTCTGTTGTGTTTAATTTAAAGACTAAATTTTGGAGAACGATGGAAACCATCTTTTTCTATTCCACCAATCAAAAGGCCAAACACGTCACGTTTCGCGAAGCTTTACTCAAAGGCATCGCACCCGACCGTGGTCTCTACATGCCGAAAATTATCCCCACCATTTCCGATGTAGAAATAAAAAACCACTCGAACATGGACTACTACGAAATCGCCTACGATGTAATCAAGCGATTCCTGCAGGGACAGATTCCAGACGATGATCTGTTGGCTTTGGTCAAAGATGCATATAATTATGAGGTGCCCCTGGAGAAAGCGTACGAGGAAAAATATGTCATGCGACTCGATCAGGGCCCTACTGCTTCTTTTAAGGACTTTGCGGCTCGTATGATGGGAAGGCTGATGCAATATTACTTGAAACAGGAGAACCGAAGCCTTCTGATTCTCACGGCGACTTCCGGAGACACGGGCAGTGCCATAGCCAATGCCTTTTATGGGCTGAAAAACATCAAGGTCCTCGTTTTATTCCCGGAAAAAGAAGTCACGACCCGGCAGCGAAAACAGATGACGACTCTGGGCAGGAACGTTCAGATTGTCGCCGTCGATGCCAAATTCGATGATTGTCAGGCTCTGGTGAAACAGGCTTTTGCCGACACTGATCTGGATTATTTGAACTTATCCTCAGCCAATTCGATCAACATCGGCCGTTTACTTCCTCAAGCCGTTTATTACTTTTATGCTTTTGCCAAGCTGAGATCCGGCAGAGATGAAGACGAGGTCATTTTTTCGGTTCCCTCGGGTAATTTTGGTGACATAATGGGCGGTCTCATCGCATACAAGATGGGTCTTCCTGTCACGCGTTTCGTCATCTCTGTAAATGAGAACGATGAATTTTCCAATTTTTTATACACAGGGAAATACACGAAAATCGTCCCTTCTCGCAACTGCATTTCCAGCGCCATGAACGTTGGGCACCCCAGTAACCTCTCGCGAGTGGTCGCTCTCTATGACGGTGCCATGGATGACCAGGGCGTTGTAAGCAGGATGCCCCATCTGGATCAAATGCAACGAGACATGATATCTTACAGCATCACAGACAGGGAAACCGAAGCCACCATTCAAGATGCCTATACCAATTACAATCTTCTCTTGGAGCCTCACGGCTCGGTAGGTTGGGCTGGATTGGTTCGTTTCCTCAAAGAAAATCCAGATATCGATTCGCCCCATCGACTCTTCGTCTCTTTGGAAACGGCCCATCCTGCCAAATTTCCGGAAAAGATCATCGAATTACTCTCCATCGATCCACTCCTTCCCCCCAGTCTGGAAGGTATTGAAGAAAAAACCGAGTCGTATGAAAATATGGCCAACGGCTACAATCAATTTAAATCTTTCCTAAAAGAGAACTATTGAAACGTGACCTAAGACCTTCGTTTTCATGAATCCATTTGATTAACAATAAGGAATTCTATGAAATACATCATCATTCTCGGTGACGGTATGTCCGATCACCCCATCGAAAGGCTCGAAGGCAAGACCCCTTTGATGGTAGCAGAAACACCATATATCGATGCCCTCTGCGCCAGAGGTCGAGCTGGAAAACTCATTACCGTGCCCAAAGACATGCCGCCAGGGAGCGAAGTGGCAAACCTTTCCGTTCTGGGATATGACGTCCATGACGTGTATCAGGGAAGGGGCGTCCTGGAGGCGGCCAGCATGGGTGTGGAACTCAAATCCACCGACCTGGCCTTGCGGTGCAATCTGATTTGCATTGAAGAAAAGAAGATAAAAAACCATTCAGCAGGACACATCACCTCAGAGGAAGCCAAAATATTAATTGAGAGATTAAACAAGGAATTGGGAGGTAAAAAAATTCGATTCTATCCGGGCGTAAGTTACAGGCATCTTCTCGTGATCGGCAAAGGAAGCAATGACATTCAGTGTACCCCGCCGCATGATGTGCCTGGAACACCGTTGCTGGAAGTCATGGTGAAATCGACCCATAAAAAGGGTGAAAAAACCGCCGCCCTGCTCAATGATCTAATCTTCAGTTCCCAGAGCATATTAAATGACCATCCGCTCAACCGAGAGCGAAAAAAAGACGCAAAAGATCCTGCCAATTCTATATGGCCATGGGCTCCCGGTTACAAACCGAAGATGAAAACCCTACAGGAACTTTTCGGGATCAGCGGGGCCGTCATATCAGCAGTGGACCTTATTCATGGAATCGGCGTTTATGCAGGCATGAAAATCATCCATGTGGAAGGCGCAACGGGTCTCCATGACACCAATTACGAGGGCAAGGCCCAGGCTGCCATTCAAGTACTTCGAGAGGTCGATCTCGTCTACCTTCATATCGAAGCCAGTGATGAGGCCGGTCATGAAGGCGATGTGGATTTAAAGATCAAGACCATAGAATATCTCGACCAACGCGTCGTAAAGACCATCGTGGAAGAGACTCAAAAAATGCAGGAGCCGGTGACCATTGCCCTCCTACCCGATCATCCGACACCCTGTGAAATCAGAACCCATGTTCACGATCCCGTACCGTTCATTATTTATCATCCCGGGGTGCCCCCGGATGAGGTCAGGCGTTACGATGAAGTAAGTGTAGAACAGGGATATTTTGGTACATTGGTAGGCAAAGACTTTATGAAAGCATTATTGTCGTCCAATGGAAACATTCAAATGGAAAAATAACATTATCACAATT
>CAZYTI010000543.1:0-3991 GCA_964650065.1 uncultured bacterium | reverse complement strand
GGGGGCACAGAATTCCTTTATGGTATTGTAGCGAGTGTAAAAAAGAGGCTAATCCCTTCCGTTTGTGGTCCCCAGAAAGCGAATTGGTTACAGGACGATGGTGTTGTCACCGGGGAGGCCGCGCGTCTTTCGATATACGCGTTAATGGCCAGCAGGTCGGTCCGGTTAAAATCGCGCTCCAAAACTTCCACGTACATATCCATACCCGATGCGATCATACCCCTGATGACGGCATCACATTCCGCCATGAACTCAGGCGGGCAGTCCAAGTGACCCTCTAGAAAAGGAACGAAGACGTCCCGATAACGGTTCGCCGAGCGCCAGCTGTCTTCAATGATATAAAATTCAAAGAAGTCAATGATTTGTCTTCCCACCAAATATCCGTGAGCGAATCCTCGTTCTCCCGCCGTACCCCAGAGCTGCAAAACCGGAAGTTCCTGCATCCATCTGAGGGCGCCATGTTCAACGATCTTATTCTCCTTAATAAAAGGTGTGGGGACGCGCAGTTTAAAATCGCAATCGGTCACATCGGTTTGCACGAGATGGATCGACTCCCAACTACCCCCCGGGACCGAATCAAACCAGCCGAAAGGTTCGGGGGGATCGAATCCAACTTCACCATTCTCATCGGCATCGATAAAGGCCAGAACCGAGTAGTGTCCGGATTTTAGATTGTCGAATGAGTAACTCCCCGGCTTTTTGAGTCCGAGAGTTTGGGACGGATCAACCTCACCATAGATATCTCTCTTACTGAGGCGGCGCACCCGTCCTTCAGAGGATGTGTGCAGTTTTTAAAAACTTACAATGACACTCCCGTATTGATCACCCACATAGATCCCACGACCGGATATGGATCTTGTACTCATAGTGGATTTACCACAGTTCAAAAAGAAGAGGGACAGTACAACAGCGATCACTTTGTTTCTAATCATAATTCTCCTGCTTCCTTGCCTTGTTGTTTGTCATCCATTATGATGAACCTCCCTGAAACCTTGGAGCTTCCGGGAAGGTCCGGACCTTTAATAATCGTACTCCTGTAAATAAAAATATTATCCTTACCTGATTAGGGTCTACGCCGGACAATAATCTCTGGGTCATCGGTCCAGATACTCTTGCCATCAGAGATGGCAACAAAATACTTGTACGAACCGGACTTCGCATCCTGAAGGACAGTACCACTGACTTTTTCCCCGGGCAACGCCCTTATCCGTCCCTTATTTAAAGGGGAATCCCATCCAATATGAACGGCAATATGGTATTCAATGCCCTCTTCTCCCTTACATTCCCATTCAATCTGATCTCCCCCGTTTACCATAACACGGTAAGGATCGTACGAAATGTCACCATTTTTCAAGGTCATGATCACCTTGTGAAAACCATTCATTTTGCCCTCCTCGAGGTAACTTCGCCTCAACATCTATTCTCTCATTATCACTTCTTGAGCCCGGACTCATAATCCGGATGTCACTGTGACTTTTATAATCAAAAAAAAGCCGTCTCTCTGTAAAGCGATTCACACTTCAACAGCCCGGCTATCATGGTAAGCACCAATTATTACCATCCAAAATTGCTTAAGCTAAAGTTTCTGTTCACCTCTCCCCTCGAGATAAATCAGCCTACTTTAGACCCGTAGCTTTCTCCACCAAAGGCGGACAGGATGTCCCCCGGTTTTCCGAGGTTTGCCCTTTCGGATAGTTGTCATTAAATCCTAAGCGATAGAGTCACTCCAAAATCAATTGAAAGTGTGTTGATATTATTATAAATGGATTTGTATTAATCAATATTAATATAACTATTTAGCATACGTAAGTCAAGTTGAAAATCAACAAAGACCTCCCCGGAAGCTCCAAGCTTCCGGGGAGGTAGAATGTGCTGCCAATCAGTTTAATTCTCCTCCTCCTCCTCCTCCTTCTCCCAGGCCTTGATGCCGTCGGTCATCCATTTTGGGGGCGGGGTCCCTTTCAAGTGATGATCGAAGAACTCGGCCATGCGAATGGTAAAGTCTTCCTGATTCACCCGCTTACGGAGGCCATGCGCTTCTCCGTTGTAATTAAACATATACGCTTCTCTTTCCAGACGCCGCAGGGCCATGATGTACTCGATGCCCTGATACCAGGGCACGGCCCCGTCCTCATCATTGTGCATATACATGATGGGCGTTTGCACTTTGTCGGCCCAGAAGATGGGAGAATTCTCAATGTATCGCATTGGGACTTCCCACAGGCTGGCGCCCAGTCGACTCTGTGTCTGTTCATACTGGAACTGCCTGACCATACCACTCCCCCACCGGATGCCCCCATAGGCACTGGTCATGTTGGAAACCGGGGCACCCGCCTCACATGCGGCAAAAATGTTTGTCTGGGTGATCATGTAAGAGATCTGATATCCTCCCCAGGAATGTCCCTGGATACCGATGGCCTCGGGATCGATGTACCCTTCCCTGATCAGCATCTGTATACCCGGGAGAACACACTTCAGGGCATCCTTGCCCGGATATCCGGTATCGTATTCGATGTCCGGCATCCACATCACATACCCGTTGCTCACATAATAGGGCGGATTGACCGACGATCCCGGTGAAGGATTGCGGTATCTGTGGCGTCCTGTATGAAGGGTTTCATAGATGTACACCATCAATGGATACTTTTTGGATGAATCAAAATTCTCGGGTTTTATCAGAATCCCTTTCAAGGGCTTTCCGTCGGAACTGAAGAAATCGCGCATCTCGGCCTTACCCCAGATGAAAGGATTCATCTGGTTACCCAAGGTTGTGATCTTCCGGGGATTAGAGAAGTCAAGATCGCTCACCCAAAGATCCGGGTACTCATTAAAAGTTGAACGTGAGAACAGGAGTTTGTCACTGTTCTCAGCTTTTTGAGGTCTCGAGAAATATTTTTCGGCCCAGAGGATTTTTATAGGTTTCGTTATGCCGTTGACGCGATCTTGATAGAAGCCCATATCCATGGTGTTTTGATCAGTCGCTTGTAGTAACATGGGCATTTTAGGATCGATGTTAACTTCTTCGGGATCCAGCCGAATATATCGAAAAGACAGGTCATTTTGCCGCCCATATCCTTCAGTGATGAGACGACGGGTCTGGCCGTCGGGTGTTATCTCCCAAATGTCATAACGGTCGTAGATGAGTACCGATTTATCCTCTTTAGTCCATCCTACCATTCCGTAAGAGGAAGGTGGTTCGGGTCTATCGTGGTCTTCTCGGTCGAATCGGGCTTCCAGGTCTTCAGTCATACAAACGGTGACCCTGGTTTTCACATTGTATACGAACCAGTCGGTGCCTTCGAAGTAGATGACGTACTTACCCATAGGAGAGAGACGGGCAACACCATTACCGAATAGATGTTCTTTTACAAGGTTTTTCTCCCCGGTTTTGGAATTCACGACGTATACGTCGTTAAATCGCCCGAAATAGGAAACGGCTTTGGAATGGGGCCAATTGGTCTGTCCGAAAGCAATGGTACCGGTGCGATTCAGAGAGAGATCGGGAAGTGTTTCATCGGCCAACTTGACGAACTTCTTGCTCTTGATATGATAAACCGACTCCCAGGTGTTGTCCCGAACCTGCTTGGCCATTATCTTCTGCTGAGGCTGGGGATAGGGATCGTTCCAGTGCCACAGTTCGAATTTAGCCTTCTCTTCGTCGTCTTCTTCATCCTCCTCCTTTTTGGGCTCGGGAATCTCCTTGATCCCAAACATCACGACCTTTCCATCATCACTGAACGAAATGTCTGATTTATCGCTAACAGCCATTCCATCGGGAAAACCTGTTGTCGATGCATGGGTTACCCAGAGGGTCACTTCAGTATCTCCCACCTTCCAGCCGTAAAGGCTAAAGGTCGGTTCATCGGCCTCATAATCGTCCCGATCCGTGACAAAACCCAAGACGGTTTCCTCTTTGTTCAAAACCCATTTGGAATAGTTGCCTTCCCCGGTCAACAGGGGTGTGGACGCTTCCTCTCCGGGAACCCTATAG
>CAZYTI010000542.1:0-3999 GCA_964650065.1 uncultured bacterium | reverse complement strand
TCGTTTCTCTATGTCTTTTCTTATGTTAATAGGTTTTCGGTCAGGCACTAATTAATCTACTTGCTGAAAAGAGCCCAATTTTATTAGTTGGTGACGATGACCAAGCTCTTTATGATTTTAAACATGCAAGCACCTATTTTATTAGAGAGAAACATAGTCCTGGAGTACCTGATTATGAATCTTTTACATTACCATACTGTGCTCGTTGTACGCGAGTAGTCGTGGCTGCAATTAATGATATAATTAATGCTTCAAAAAAGTTTGGTTATTTGAAAAATCGAATTAACAAGCTTTATTTATATTTTGATTGTCAAGAAAAGGACAAGGTAAGCGAAATATTCTCAAAAATAAGTTATACACAATTATATGAGAGACGAATACCTTGGTTCATTGAAAAAAAAATTGGTGAGATAGCTGAGCTTATTAAGAATAAATTTTCAGTGTTGATTATTTCTCCATATAAAAAACAATCATGTAAAATTGCAGAAGCTTTAATATGTAAAGGTATGCAAAATGTCGAGTATGTAGTGAAAGATGAATCAGTAATATCTTTGTTAGATGGATTAAAACTTCTTCTTGAAGATAAAGAAGATAATTTAGGTTGGCGAATTGTATCAGATTATTTCTTAAATGATAAGGATTTTGAGTCTTTATTAAAAGAAACGGATTCTTGTCCTGATAAAAAACTGCATGATATTATTGAATCTTCACATAAGAAAGAAGTTAAGCAAATGTTGAGAATCCTTAAATATGTTAAAGATAACAAGCCAGTCAATTATGATGACTTTGATAGTGTGTTAAAGAAAATTGATATTAATCCTTATGAATTAACTATGGCATCCCTAAAAGACGAAATAAGTAATACTCGACAGAGAATTGGAATTCCAGCAATAAGAAATATACCAATTAAAGCAACAACTATTCAAAGCTCGAAAGGTCTGTCTGGGGATTTGATTTTTATTACACATTTTGATGATAGGTACTTTATCAAGAATAGTGACAAAACGAAAATTACAGATCAAGATATTTGTAATTTTCTCGTTTCACTGTCAAGAACAAAAAAGAAGGTGTATTTAATTTCATCAGTAATGGAAAAGCCAGTATTTCTAAAATGGATTTCGGATGAGTTAGTTGAACATATTCGCTAATAGAACGTAGGGTGGGGCCTTGCCCCACCGAATATAGATGTGCATGAATGCCTGATTATCGACGGGTTTTTATCAAGGGCGTCGGGTGACCCTTACAAGTGTTAACAATAGTAAATGAAACACGTGTGGCACGTGCTCCCGGATCAAGCCGGGACAGGCTTCAGGCCGTGCCGAAGACATCAACCTTTTTAATTTACGTTCATCATGAATAACCAATCAAAACAAATACAAAGAAAGAGAAGAAAGACATATAATATTGAAGGTCATGCTCACGAGTTGACTTTTTCTTGTTACCATCAATATAATTATCTCAATGACCCCCAATGCTGCACATTCTTCATGGAAGAGCTATCATCAGCCAGAGAAAAATATCAATTCTATATCGAAGCAAATCCTGTTCGTGCAGATTTGGTGGAAAATCCGGAAGATTGGAAGTGGTCATCAGCAAGAGCCAGAAGATATAAGAAGGGCCTGGTTCCTGATGATTCTGAAATACCTTTTTTGATTAAATAATTTCATCTCCCGTAGAGGCTCCTGCCTCTACGGATTGTCTGGACAGTATTGAAAGAACAAATAACAGTGTCAACTCGTGACCAGCAATTCATTTCCCAGTTAGGGGCGATCTTCTTTTTAACGTCTTCTGTAATGGGTTGGAAACATGTATTTATCAATACAATCCTTTTCGATATGCTAATAAAATGTCTTTACGTTTTATTTTTCAAAATAATGCAAACTCCATGGCCCCGTAGAGGCAGGAGCCTCTATGGGAGTTGGAGGGTAGATGGGGTAAGGGAGTCAGAATCCAAGGTTAGGCAAAGCGGAGGGTATAATATGAGCGACGTCGTCTACGGCAATAAGCCAGAAACAGTTCTTCGGGCCGATCACAAAAGCAGTGCTCGCCGGACCAATCATGTTTTACTTGGGACATGGCTGCGCGTATTATCCAGGCACGGGAAGTGGATCGAGGTGGAAACGGCAGGGCTTGGACCTGGCGGCTGGGTTCAATCGGTCGATGTCTGCGACACACCGTGTCTCAAGGTCTTCTTTGTCGATGTCGGACAGGGGGATGGAGCCATCATTGAAAGCCCGAACGGCAACCTGTTGATCGATGGGGGACCTTCGAAGGGTTTTCATGCATTCTTGAGACGTCTCTACGAACCTACGATAGATATCGGCGAGAAGATCCACTTCGATGCTGTCGTCATGAGCCATCCGGACACAGATCACTACCGTGGCCTGACACACGTCTTGAAGGACTCCGATTTCACGTTTGGCACAATTTACCACAATGGGATAATCAGGTACAATGATTCGAAGCCGGCAGGTAAGCCCTTTGATCTCGGTCGCCTGAAAGAAAATGCTGGAGGCCGGAAGATCCTAACTGAAACCTTCAGCACTCTGGATCAGGCAGGCCAATTAGTTAATGGCGGTCAACTCATGGCAACATTCCGCGATTTCTGGCAGGCTGCCAGAAGGGCACATCGTGATGGGCGCCTGGCCAGAGCAAGCCGGATTACAGCGAGAAAATGCACTCTTCCCTGTTTTCGATCGACTAATCCGGCAAGGCTACACATTGCAGTCTTGGGTCCAGTAACCACCTCAGACAGCGGAAGGTTTGAGTATATCACATTTCCGGATCCTCACGATCACCCGAGGCTTGATCCGAGTTCTTCACATACCCGGAATGGGCACTCTCTTGTGCTGAAGTTCACCTTTGGTGACCATACATTTCTATTTGGGGGTGACTTGAACATACCTGCCCAGAAACATCTTGTGGCAGCGCACCCGGATGACAATCCGTTTCGGGTTGACGTGGCCAAGGCTTGTCATCATGGATCATCGGACTTCACTGTAGACTTTCTCAAGAAAGTGCGCCCTCGCGTCAACGTCTTCTCATCCGGAGACAACAAGAGTTTCGATCACCCCATGGCAGATGCTGTGGGAGCAACAGGTCGGCACACCCGCGGAGATCATCCACTACTCTTCTCCACTGAGCTGGCCAGGGCTGAGACTAGCACCGGAACACACTATGGGCTCATCAATGTTCGAAGCAACGGAAAGACATTGGTTATAGCACAGATGAAGGAACAACACAAGAAGGTCGATGTCTGGGATTCATATACTGTGCCCTAGCGGGGCCGCTTTCCAGGAGTGGCTTAGAATGTAGTGTAGGGCTTCGCTCTACTGAATATTGAGGTGCTTGAATCCCTGATTATAGATGGGTTTTTGTCGAGGAAGGAAATTATTTCTTTACAGTTGTTACCTATCAAATCATAGATATACGACAAGGACTTTTTGATCCTGAATGGGGATCTTGTGAACCGAGGTCAATAAAAGAATTACCAGATTCTTATGAATAAATCCGACAAAATGGATTCGGTGGGGCAAGGCCCCACCCTACGAACTGGACAGAACCACAAATTTTAGCAAAGAAATTCGGACCTTAAATTCATTCCAAATGATGAAATGCTTCGTCAAAAACTTGATTACATACATTACAATCCACTACAACATCATTGGGAACTGGTGACGGATGCGGTTTCTTATTAGTATTACGAGAAAAATTTTCGATTTTTCCGCCATAGGCGGATCCGCCTTTGGCGGGTTTACATGAGAATGAAAATTTGAAGACATGTGCGTTTAAAAATAAATACGCCTATGGCGTGTTATCCGTTTAGTAGTTTTAAATTCTATGAGTCAGGTGAAGAAATTCAAGGTTTAGAAATGTTGAATTTATTCTGATTCTGATATTTAACTATTTTGCCCTTTTAACCGTAGAGGCAGGAGCCTCTACGTTAGGGGAATCAATTCAACGTGCCTAACCGAGAGTTGAGGAGAGGATTTGCAGCAG
>CAZYTI010000541.1:0-4004 GCA_964650065.1 uncultured bacterium | reverse complement strand
GACAATTCCAAATCTGATTCTGGTCGATCCTCAGCCAGGGACGAAATTGTTGACCCTGGATGGGCCTATTCGATTGGTTTTTAGCGAAGTCATGGATACAACCGAATTCGGTAATGGACTCATATTCGGCGATACGCTCGGATTGAAAATCGAAGGAGCTATAAAATGGAAAAATCCTTCGGAAGTTCTGTTTCAATCTACCGACCGACTGAAGAGTCAAACCACTTATGAAATAGGCCTTTTCGGAAATGGGGTTATGGATCCGGCAGGTAATTCCTTGGCAGATACCTTATTTCGCTTTCAGACATTAAACAGCGATACTTTATCGGAGATAGCAGGAAAAATCATTGATTCAGATTCCAGTGCGGTGGGAGAGATCCATGTCATCGCACATCAGATTGAGAATTCAGGAATTACATATTTAAAGAGATTATCTGAACCAGGCATATATCATTTTACAGGGGTCCTGCCAGGTCAGTATCTGTTGGAGTGTTTTCGAGATAGCGACGGTAACGGACGATACAGTATGGGAAACCCATTCCCCTTTGAATTTTCAGAGAGATTCGTCGTATATATGGATACCGTAAAAGTCAGGTCGAGATGGCCCAATGAAGGCAACGACATCATACTGCCGAGATGATTTTCCATATTTTGAGTGATTGGCTGCATTATAGGTTCAATGTGATCATCTTGAGCTTAAGTTAATCGATCCCTGGAATAGGGAAAAGTAGTTCATGTTAAATATATAATTGGAACGAGATCAAGTGAGAATATTCAGAATATCCGCAATGATTACGGCGATCGTCATTTGTGGAAGTATCGTCGGATGCCGGAAAAGTCTGATTAAGCATATACCCTCATTTAGGGCACAGACGACGTGGTATTGGGGTGGAGATCCTGGTAGACGTGGATTGAGTATGGAAGAAATCGATCCCCCGTTGAAATTAGCATGGACACACAAAGCCTCTGGTGCGGTGGGTGAGGCAATAGCTGTGGCTGATACTTTTCTCTTTATTGGTACACAAAACGGGGACGTTACGATACTTCATCTGAGAACCGGTAAATCTGAGAAGACGCTTACCATTGAAAAAAGAGTGAAAGTTACCTGCCTGGTGCATTCCAATCGTATTGTCGTTGCACAACGATGGAAAAGTCCATCCCTTCGGGCTCTCGATATTTCTACGGGTGAGGACTTTTGGCGAATCGATGCTGGACCCATCGTGGGAGAACCGCTTCTATTTAAAAATCATATTGTGGTTGGAAACGAAAGGGGAGAGGTATTCAATTTTGATGTAAGAAATGGGGAAAAGATCTGGGAGATCCCGTTGAAGAAACCCATTCGTGGGAGTATAGCCAAATCCGGGGATAACCTCACCTGCGCATCGGATGGAGGAGTCGTTTGGTCACTTTCCTTTACCTCCGGACTCGTGTTGTGGAATCAGAAACTGGCGGGCAGTATTTCAGCAACACCTGTCTTAACCGAGGATAAATTGTTTATTGGAACAACTGCGGGACTTTTTTATTGTCTCTCATTGGCCGACGGTTCCATCCAATGGCAATATAAGGTGCGGGGGAGCATATATCAAACAGCGGCCGTATCACGTGGATTTGTTTATTTTGGGACGACACAAGGAATTATTTACTGTTTGGATAATCGGGATGGAGTGGAAAAATGGTATTTTGATACCGATAGCGTCATTGGGACATCGCCTTTACTGTCGGGCCGCTGGATCTACTTTGGAACATTGGACAGAACACTCTATGCTTTAGAGCGTGCAACAGGAATTGAAAGGTGGCAATTTAGGACTCGAGGTCGGATCAGGACGACACCCCTGATTTGGAAAGTGATGTTGATTCTCGCTTCGGAAGAACGATATGTGTATGGATTTACAGAAGAAACGTAATATCTTTATCCCTTTTTTATGGGTAGCATTCTATTGGATGTATCCTCTTTTTGCTCAGGTGAATAGCCCGACCGATTCAATGGGATGTCAAATCGATGTGTTATCCGCCTTCACAGATTTGGATATCTGGTTGGACGGCCTGAAGGTGGGTCAGACACCCCTGTTATCCTTTCAATTGGCTAAGGGGAACCATCTTTTACGGGTAGCCCACCCAGATCCATCTGACTGGCTTCAACGGGATTGGGAGAAACATTTTTTTCTGAATGAGGGTGAAGCAAAACAATTTACCGTTACATATCCCAGAACCTATTGGTTGGGTTCGGATCCTTCTGGCGCATCAGTATTTATCGAGGACAGATGGATGGGATTAACTCCACTGGTCGTACCAATTCATCCTGACAGTTCTCATTATTTATCGTTGAGAAAATCGGGGTATGCGGATTATCGGTTTGATAAAAATCAAATTCTGCCATCTTTCGTGCATGTTCAACTGAAAAAATACTTTACAGGTGAGGATTTTCAAGAGAAATCACCTCGGTTGAGGAAAAAGTGGATTGTGATGAGTGGGATTGTGGCAGTCATTTCCGGGGGGATTGGGTACTATTTTAAAGCAAAGGCAGATCGTGCCTTTGAAAATTATTTGCGTTCGAGTCATCCGGAATCGATGAATAGTCATTATAACGATGCATTGAATTTTGACCGATATACGGGCGTGTTCTACGGGCTCGCAGAAGTGAGTCTGGGATTTTCATTATATTTATTCATTAAAAGCATGGATTCAGAGTAGTTAGACGGTACTATTATCATGAAAACGATTCACTTTCTTTTAGGATCAATCATTTTTCTGGTTGGAATCATGGGCTGTTCCAACAGGAAACGAAAAAATCCTTTGGATCCCCGAAACCCTGATACCCAAGGACGGCTTCGAGAATTATGGGTTTCGTCTGAGAAGCATGATGTCACGCTGAACTGGGATCCCTTGATAATGCATGGTATTCTGGGATTTCACATATACCGACGGTATGACCAAAGCTCTGTATTTGAAAATATCGATTTCGTACCTTCCGGGGTTTCATTTTATACTGATTCCGGACTACCTTACGAAGAGAAAGTTTTGTACCGTGTCTCAGTGGTTACTCCGGATTATGAAAGTCCCCTATCGGATAGCATTTCAATTACTCCCGGACCTTATAATTATTGGGTTTTGGATTCCTATCTGGGTGAGGTCATTAGATTGACCTATGATGGAAGCCATATCATCACACGTTCCCGATTTTCAACATATCCCGTTGCCCTGGCCGTCGATTCTGTTTCAAAGACGGTCTGGGTGGTTGATCTCATGGGATATATATTCCAGATTTCCAGTGATAATCAGCTCGTATCCGTCATTGAGGGATTGACCCAGCCTTCTCATCTCGCATTTCAACCCAAGGATGGATTGATGTGGGTTGGCAATGCAAATGGCACGAGACTTGTTCAGATGGACACGGCAGGTGTTATACTGTGGGAGGTCGATGGATTTCAAAGTATATCCGATTTGGAATATCAGGGATTACAGGGAAAATGCTGGGTTGCCGATGAGGGCAGTGGAGAAGTAAGCTTGTTTTCGTCCGGCGGTGCCTTGGAATTAAGGAGAGAAGATCCATTTCAATATCCCAAGAGTATCTCCTACTACCGGGAGGGAGGATGGTTGTGGGTAGGAGACAGTTTGCATTTATATCGATTATGGCCGGACGGGAATGTGGAGGAAACCGTTGAATTGCAACAACCGATCTATTCCATTTCAGTGGACCAAACATCCGGAGAATGTTGGGCTATCCTCATACTCGATGATGGATCAGAAAATGAAATTATCAAGGTCGGTGTGAACGGTGATATCATTGTTCGGGCCAGGGGATTTTATCTGGCCCGAGACGTGATTGCCAATGATTTCAACGGTGGGTGTCTCGTGGCGGATACGGGTAATTACCGCGTTGTTAGACTGGCGAAGGATGGAACGGTCATCGGCTTCCTGGATAATTTTGGGGCCCCGGGTTATTTGGCCGTTGAGTGATAAGGAAATCTTTATGCTGTTAAAATTCAAGACGGGTGAAGGCTGGC
>CAZYTI010000540.1:0-4015 GCA_964650065.1 uncultured bacterium | reverse complement strand
TTCAACAACGATTTTAAGTAGATTTCCCAATTTTTTACCCATCGCTTCTAGTTAAAAATGCAGCTGAACCTTATAAAGGCCTGTACCACATCAACTGCTATCAAATCTACAATCACCTCATTTTCTCTCAGCAAATCTATTCGCTTTTAACTTATCTTTTTTCTCTTAAAATACATACCAACCATTCCGAATTTGTTTTAAAACACATTTTTCCGATTTAGTTCAACACATTGGAAATGATTACTCCGGAAATATTTTTATTAGGATATTCATCTTTAACATGATATCACAAGAAGCGATCTCTTAGATGCGTTCACCTTTCGAGAACACAGAGTATCTTTCTTTTTCTCTGTGGCCTCTGTGGTTTCATATTTTCCTCTCCTTTTTCATAAAACTTTTGACACTACCTGGATTTTATATTTCTTTAGCCTCTATTCACTTGACTGCCTCGTCTACTTCCGCCAGAAAAATGTGGCTTTTACCATGAATGTCCTGTTGGAAATCTCGGTATGACCCGGCCCGACCAGACGTCCGTCGTTGTAGACCAGATAAAGATTGCTGGCCGGTGAATAGATCCAACGTAACAACACGTTACTGATGACCCGCTCTTTCCCTTCAAAACTCAGTTTGTCGTCATTCCACTGCACATAGGCTTTCAAATAGAGCTCCGTGGAAAAGAAGTAGAATGCACGGAGACCCAGCGTATTGGTGTGAAAACTGCCTTCTGGCAGATCGACATAATTATGTTGGTAATTGATCTCCAATCGAATCGGATGGATACGCGTGATCGTGCTGTTGAGGCGAAAACCCGTATTACGTCCTGTGTAATAATCCCCATGATTCAGATTGATCTCAGCGGCAATGGATCGGCTCTTATCGCTTTCAATTCTCATTGAATAATCCCATCCTGTATAAATGTCTGTCGGGATGAGGTAGCCTTCACGAACTTCCCAATCAAAATCGATATACTCCCTGTTTCGTTTGATATCGATGTTGAAGCGTGCACTGTTCTGAAATTCGATGGAATAGGATGCGCCTACTTCTGAATCCAGCATGATATTGTCATGGTCGGAACGATAGCTGCCGTCCAGCTGGTACCCAAACTTGCGAATGACTTTCGATTTCTCAGGACGTGGTGAATATTCCACCGAAGCCTTGCTGAGTCGATAGTCGGTGCGGCGATTATATCCCATTTCCGGATTGAAATGATCGCCGATATCCTGATATGAGGTGGAGAACTGCCAGAGATCGCTGTTGTAGTCCAGACTGAGCTTGCCGGCAATATTTCGTTTGTTCATGTCGAACCGGTCTCCATCCTCCACCAGATCGGGTCCGAAGGTGCCGGCTAAATAACCCGAAACCGTAAAATAATCACTCAGGGGTAAATTCCCATCGATTCCCAATGAACGGTTATAATGATCCGAATCGGTTTCCTCTTTGTTTAAAAACAACAGTCCGATACTCCCCCGCTGTATGACATCGCGACTCAGCCGGAATACGGAGAAATTGGTGGCATTCACCTTAACAGTCTCATCTTCATCATTGACATAGGTGACGTCATCCGTAAATATATTCATCAGTCCGATGCGGTACCGACCGACTTTACCGACCATTTTGACACCGCCGAGGATCCTGGCCTCATGACCATCCACCAGACCCAGCCGGCGACTGTAGAAAAGATCCATATCCGTATCCCCTCTGTGCCACTGCCGGAGTCCCGCACTGCCGAACGAAAACGTCTCGGCACCCTCCAAAAAAAACTCTCGTTTCTCAGGATAGTAGAGGGAGAACCGCGTCAGATTGACCTGCTCCTCATCTGCCTCGACCTGGGCAAAGTCGGTATTGAATGTGATATCCAGGGCCAGATTGGCGGTGATCGCTATCTTGGTATCCAGGCCGATATCACCCAATCGGTCCGTATTAAAATCCGTATTGAGATCGTTTTCCAGACCGCCTAAAAAATAGGGCTTCAGTTCCAGATTACCACCCATCTTCAAATGGGTCAATCCCTGAAGCGTTCCCGCTTCGGAGAGCCGAAAAACACCCGCACGTCCCATATCCCGTGGAATAAGCTGCCAATAGACATGTTCGTTCTTGCGACGAATCATCCGCGCACAGTTAAAACCCCAGATGGATGAATCTTGCTCTGCGAACCTGAGGGTCTTCCAGGGAATGGCGATTTCAACGAACCAGCCTTCTTCAGTCACCCTGGACTTACACTGCCAGACACCGTCCCAGTTGGGATTGTAATCCCGTCCTTCGTTGGCCAACACCGACTCCCGCTTGGATCCATGGGGATTGGTGATAAAATAATAACCGCTGCGTTTGTCGTGGTAGGTATCGATGATCAACTCAAAGTAATCATCATCATCGACGCGGGAATCCCGCCGCATCTCCCTGGCGATGATCCTATCCGGGTGGGAATCGTAACATTTGATGCCAAAATAGATATTCTGTTTATCGTAGAGAACACCGATTTCAGTTCGCTCTGTTGCCGGTTCCCCTTCATCGGGTTCTCGTTGAAGAAAATCTCCCTGAAACATGATCGCATTCCAGGAAGGATCATCCAGGTGCCCGTCGATTTTAATTGTATTACTGCGAAGATTTGCAGGAAGGATCCGCTTCCCATTTTCCCCCATCAGAATGAGTGCTTTCTCGTCCAAATCTTTATGATGATTTAAACCCCAAACATTGCTGATGAACATACTAATGGCGACTGCGAAATATAACCGGATTCGATTTTTGCTGGTATGGCTGATTTTTCTCATTATCTACCCTGTTTTTAAATTTTCAGATGAATGTACTTGGAACGCATGTTGTTAATTAAACACATTTTAATGGCAGAAATTGCGCTGAAATAGATGATAAAACGATTGAATTGGCTTTAAATTCTGATTTTCATGATTTCGAGGATGCCATTCAATATCACACAGCCATATCAAATGATATAAAATTCTTAATCACTTTGAATCGAATACCCAGGACCCCTCGGCCCGGCCGGATCCTCCTTTTTCCAAGATAAACACAATTTTAAGATATTCCAAATTTTCGTGAATGATCGGTTGGCCATAAAAATCGTTTTGAGGAAAATACAAAAACGCATTTTTCTGATGGTGGTTAGAGTCCAGGGTAAAAGGACGATCCACTGACGATCTTCCGGAGCTTTCCTCAAAACGATTATTAAATAATGGCATTTCCACAATCTTGGAAAGGTCATACTGATTCCCCTGATCGTCCTGTAAGAAAATCGTATATCGGGAAAAGTCCAGATAATTTTCTGCACCCGTGGTCTCAAGATGGGCTTCGATAAGCATATAACGGTCAAGTTCATGATGTTCCCTATAATCCTGCCTGAATATTTCGTCTTCAATAACCGACATGGATGCCATTTCGTCATAATACAGCAGACCTGCCTCAATGACCTGCTCATCCATCAGTGTCGCCCGAACCGTCAACGGGAAACGGCCACTCCCTCGCGAACCCCGACCACCGGACATCATTCCAGTCGTCCCACCTCCCCGAACGGATCCAAGAACAACCGTCCATCTCGATTTTATTTCCAGAAAAGAAGCTTCAGAATTTTCCAAAGTCTCTATAGGAGCATTGGGAATCACGACTTTGTTGGAAACTGTATATCTGGAGCAGCCACCTGCCAAGATAAAGCATAGGATCATTATAACAAAAAATATTGGTTGCCTCATAAAAACCTCTCCTAAATTTTTCGTATTTATAATATAAACCACCTTAGTAAAGCGTATCAGGATATCGGCAAACCAGTTGGCAGAAGATCAGAATACCAGAATATCAGGTCGAATCATCACCCTGATATCCTGATCTACTGGTATCCTTCCCACTGATGTTCTGATTTGCTGATCCGCTTCTCAAAAGCATATCAGAGTATCAGGCTTAATCATCGTCCTGATATCCTGATCCACTGGTATCCTGGCCACCGATACTCTGTTCCGCTGATCCGCTTCCAACCGATATCCTATTCAACCAAAATCTTCTCCAAAAT
>CAZYTI010000539.1:0-4017 GCA_964650065.1 uncultured bacterium | reverse complement strand
GTCGGTAGAAGGTAGTCTGAAGCGGCTCAAGCGGGACAGGGTCGATCTTATTCAACTGCACAATCCCATCGGACGTCAGCGCCGCTCTGATCGGGACTGGGTGGAAGTGTCCGATGTGGAACCTGTTGTTGAAGCATTCAGATCTCTCCAGGAGCAGGGAAAAGTCCGATTTTGGGGAATCACCGGTCTGGGTGAAACCGAAGCACTGCTCCGGGTGATCGACTCAGCGGGTGCGGATACTGTCCAGGCCCTCTATAACCTGATCAATCCCACAGCCGCCCGTGAGGCTAACCAAGGCTTTCCGTTCCAGGATTTCCAGCAACTGATCGACCGGGCCGCAGCCTGTCAAATGGGCGTACTCGCCATCCGTATCCTGGCCGGGGGTGCACTGAGCGGCAAAATGGAACGGCAGTCATTGGCAGCCCCGTCGGTATCGCCCATCGCATCCGATACGGATTACTCAGCGGACATCGATCGATCCAACGCCTTTCGGATCCTTGTTGAGCAGGGTATAGCCGGTGATCTGGTGGAAGTCGCTATTCGATTTGCCGTGAGCAAAGCCGAAGTCTCCACGGCGTTGCTGGGTATTTCTGAATTGGACCAACTGGAAAGGGCGGTGAAATATGTCAACCGTGGGCCCCTTCCGGGTGCTGCTCACGATCTCTTATCCGAGATCTGGAACCGGTACCAGGTAAATAAATGTTTTTCAAATGGTTAACCGAATCAAGTCCAGATTAAGTTCGGGAGGAACGATGAAAAATTTATTTTCTATTGAAGGAAAAATAGCGCTTGTCACGGGAGGCTCTAGAGGAATCGGTGCAATGATCGCCCGGGGCTATGTCGAAAATGGCGCAAAAACGTATATATCATCACGAAAAGCGGATGTTTGTCAGACCATGGCCGAAGATCTTTCACGTTATGGACAATGCCTTGCCATACCAGCCGATCTTTCGACCCGTGACGGACAGGATCATTTGCTCCGGTCAATTCAAGAAAAAGAATCAGCATTGGACATACTGGTTAATAACGCAGGCGCAAACTGGGCGGCGCCGATCGATGAATATCCGGAATCGGGATGGGATAAGGTGATGACGATCAATTTGAAATCCATCTTTTTCCTGTCCCAAAAGTTTCTATCCCTTCTAAGGGCCGCGGCCAGCCGTGAAGATCCCGCCCGCATCATCAATATTGCCTCCACCGATGGCCTGAGGACCCCGGATCTCGAGATATATGCCTATGCGGCCAGCAAAGGGGGGCTGATCCACCTGACGCGATTCCTAGCGAAACGTCTGGCAGACGATAATATCAATGTCAATGCCATAGCCCCCGGTCCATTCGAAAGTAAAATGATGGCGGAAACCTTGCGCAATTTTGGAGATGAGATTAAACAGAAAATTCCGCGGAAACGGATAGGGGAACCCGAAGACATGGCAGGTGCGGCTATTTATCTGGCATCCCGGGCCAGTTCATATGTGACCGGAATAACGATACCTGTCGATGGTGGATCGGTTGCCTGTTCCTGACCGGCGGGTATGCGTGAAGCGGGATGCCCTTAAAAAAAAATCTAACCAAACATATTTGAAATTTGCTTGGCTAGATTTCACTATTAGATGTGGATTCCTTCTCAGGAGAAGGCATGTCTTTCCATTTTCCTTTGTTCAAGAGAATAGAGATCTTCCCATCCCTCTTTTTCTCGTAGAAAAGGAGATCATCCCGGCCATCATCGTTCAAATCGACGATATGCATAAACGGAGATGTAAAAACTCCGGACTGGGTGAGAGCTTTTGAAAAAAGATTCCCATCCGGATTCTTTGGATAGATTGCGATCTTTCCATCATGGGCTATCAAAAGATCTCCGTGCCCATCCCCGGTAAAATCACCTCCTAGTGTCGGCCAGGTACCATGAAAACGGATCCCATGAGTGAGATCAATCTGATAGCTTGTTTTTCTATGGAAATCAGGCTGTGTCGGATATTGGTTATCGCTTCGCATTAGGTAGATGGATGTGTCCAGAGCTACTCGCTTGGAGATGAGATTCTTGACGATATTCCAGAAACCGACCCGGATACTGGAGAAAAGCAGGTCTCCCCGGCCGTCTCCGTTTACGTCTTCTATGTTGACCCCCGGTGTTACGCCGTCCACGGTGATTGTTTGGTCGGGCTGGGGCGAGAAAGGACAGTCGGTCTTTTGCTGATTCAGAAAGATGAAAATAATTATTTTCCGTTCAAGGAATTTACCCGTGCCCTTTGTAAGTGTCAGTATTATATCCACAAATTCATCCCCATTCACATCTACCGGCGTCGAGAGAAATGAGAGACTTGTGTCAGAATCTTTCCCTGAAGGTCGAACCGGAAATACGAATGTGGCTGATGGTTTGAGGGCGAAATGTCCGTCGGGTTGATGCAAGTACACGGTGACCGACTCCTGCTCGGTAAGAAGCAGGTCCGGGAGATGGTCACCATTGAAATCCTCCACAAAAATTCTAGGAAGACGGAATCCTGCATGTAGAGAAAAATCCCTGAATGCGCCATCATCTACCTGATCGCTAGACAGGAAGGTGCGCGGCACTATGGTTACCCTCTCGGTCTTCCGCCAGTCCCCGGAGCCGCCCCGGTCAAAAAACACCAGGGAGTCAAATTGGGGTAGGAGCAACATTTTACGGCCATTGCGCTTCCAATCCCTAAACAGACGCCCTCGTGGTAAAGACCCGGCTGCCGGAAAAACGGTGATGGTGGGGAAAGAGAGAAGATTACGAGGGGTAGTGGAAAAGCTACCGTCCTCCTTCTGGGGGTAGTAGCTGACACCTTGGCCGGTGAGATAGAAAATCTCCTTGCCTGGAGATGGAGCTACATCTCCCACGTCAAACATGGTGGCAGCGTGGTCGACTTCCCATCGTTGACGGGCAGTCGTGGAATACCGTGCTGAGGTGTCGGCATTGAAAATTGAAATCCATCGCTTCTCTTTGGGATAGACACCCGTTTTATTTACCACGACAATTTCGGCCGGTTTTCGGCCGTCCAGGTCGATCAGAATGACGGAGAGCTTTATGCCTTCAACAGTAAGGGATTGGGAAGAAAAGAGACCGGCCCCTTCACCATAACCTTCAAATGAAAAAAGACAGATCAAAACGAGAAAGAAATAGAGCAGGCCGCCCCGCCCTCTGTACAAGTGCTTATGAAGATGGTTAAATGTCATTGATATCTTCTGTTTGAATGGTCAAGCCGAAATATCAATCTTTTCGGTTCACCCTGTCCCTCAACTCTCCTGAGCACATGAAAGTGATAATCTTTCCGGGTCTTAGCATCAAGTCATCGCCAATGGCAGGGTTTTTAATTAATTCAGCAAATAATGTTTTTGTTGAAAATTGTCAATGAACTTTATATGGTTATCAAAATTCTTCGATATTTTTTAATCAAAAAGGGCGGTTATGATAAGCAAAATCCCCTAAAGAAAATTAGAGAATCCCTTATGATGGGCAAGACGGAGCTCGCCGGAAGAGCAAGGATTTCACCATTGACCATTGGTAGAATTGAGAAAGGATGGAATCGCAGAATAGAAACCGAGACCGACAAAAAGATTATTCTGACACCTTGAAGGGGTTTTTATGAAAAGGATAAAATTTCCCCGGAGGATTAAGACATGGCGTCAAAAAAAAGGAAAATGGCCAAATACCGATAAACGACTTCAGGGTGCTGGAAAAAATTTTTCAAGGGTTTCCCCATCAATCTTTTTCGAGTCAGTTTTTCAAGTCAGAATCATTTTTTGATCCGGATAGATACCTTGCAGCTAGAAACTATACAGACGATTTGTTTTTGCTGTACTCTGCAGGTTTCTATCCGTCCAGGATCAGATGGAGATTTATGGGTGGCAATGCGATTGAAGACGGACAAAATCAAGTTTTTGTTTCTTTTTGCCATGAAAAATTGAGTCTGATACTAAAACAGTCACGTCCAAACATGGTTGTTCTAGCTCTGGACTCTGAAAATCAGGTGTCTAGTGCTAACATATTTATTCATT
>CAZYTI010000538.1:0-4019 GCA_964650065.1 uncultured bacterium | reverse complement strand
CATTGTCCCAATCTATTTCAAGGCCGCAAAAACTTCCTGATAAAGTTGTGGATTTGTAAAATGTTTCAAACGGATCGCTCCTGATGGACAGCTTCCCACACAATTTCCACATCCGCGACAGACAGCTTCATTCACAATGGATATACCCTTTCTCTCATGATAATTGATGGCACCATAGCTGCAAACCTCAAGACAGGTTTTACACCCCATGCAAAACGCTTCCAAAATTTCCGAGACCCTAACCTCCGGTATGATTTTCTCTCCAATGATGAGCTGTGATAGAATCTTTCCTGCAGCAGCCTGCGCCTGCATTATGGAGTCTGATATGCCTTTAGGGCCATGTGCGGAGCCTACAATATATATCCCGTCAGTAGAAGTCGCCACAGGATTGATACTGTGATGCGCCTCCTGAAAAAATCCTGTTTCATTGAGAGGGATATCAAGCAATTCTGCCAGCTCTTTTGTACCTGCAGTCGGTTCCATGGCAGGTGCGATCACGACCATATCAAAAGATGTTTCCCCTGCTTTATCGTTTATCTCCGTATATTTTACTTCTGTCCCCTTGAGTTCAATTTCTTTTATGCGGATGAAGTCGACACCCAGCGTCTCAGTCTCTTTAAAATACTTCTGGTCTTCCTTGTGGGGAAGACATAGATCTTTTACAAACGCCATGACTTTCATATCAGAAGACTGCTCTTTAAAATATTGAGCCATTTTCAGCATGGTGTTACAACAGATCCCGGAGCAGTATCCCTTCTCAGTTCTACCGGCACAATAAATGAGGGCAACAGATTGAGGTTGTTTTCCCGACGAAAGAAGCATTTTTCCGTTTTGCCGGATCATCTTTTCAATTTCAAGGGAAGTATATACTTCATCTTTTTTCTTAAATTTATAATCCGTAAAATCAGCAGGTTTGGACAGTTGATATCCAGTCGCGACGATGATAGCTCCCATCTTCAATTCTCTATCCTGTTCACTATCCTCATTATTCCCGACTACAACTTCATAATTACCTAAAAATCCGATAACAGACTTGATTTCTGCATTTGTAAAGACACGAATATTTTCATTGTTTGTGGCAGCCTCAACCTGATGCTTAATGTATTCTGCCCCTCCTGTTTGGCGGGGAAGCAACTTGCTGAAATGAACAGCTTTACCTCCCAGCTCTCCCGATTTCTCAATTAAATAGATTTTTCGATCATGACTGGCCAGGGAAAGCGCTGCTTCGATGCCGGCAATCCCGCCACCTATAATCAAAACATCCGGATTGCTATCCAATTGTTTCTCAAAAAGTTCAGATTGATAAAGGACCCTTTGAATACCGGCACGTATATACTGAATCGCCTTTTGGGTGGCCTTTTCTTTATCATGAATAATCCAGGCGCAATGCTCACGTATATTGATCATTTTATAGAGATATGGATTCAGTTTTGTTTTTTTGCATATATCGATAAACGTATTATTGTGATCACGCGGTGAGCAGGCGGCAATTACCAGGTGGGTGAAATCGTTCTCATTGATCTCTTCCTCGATATATTTCTTCCCCTCCACCGAACATAACAATCCATATTTTTTGACAATAATTTCGACATATTCAGATTGATCGAGAGATGAGATCGTTTCTATAATCTTGTCAATATCCACATTATCGGCAATATTGGGACCGCATTCGCAAACATAAACACCGATTTTATTCTTCATTTTCTCACCTTATTTTTTATCCTGGATTACGATTGGATGACTCATTTGGTTGTTTTTTTTCACCTGTCGAATTCTCACTTTAATCAATTCAAGACACTAATGACTTTTCCTACAGCAGATTCCGCCTGGGAAACAGAAGCCTGCATATCTTTGGGCCCTTCGACACAACCAGCCATATATATACCCTCTCTGGTTGTCTCGGTGGAACTGATCCCATCAGCCTTTGATTGGAGGAATCCATATTCATCTTGATCGATACCGGCAATCTGACTCAATAGGGAATTATCCTTTTGAGGAATAACAGCCGGAGCCAAAATAACCATATCAACCGTAATGGCCTCCTGGTTCCCTTTGTTATTCAAATATGTAATTTTCAAACCACCCTCATTTTCCGTGACTTTAACAGAATCCATTGAAGCGTTATAAAGAAGTTTCGTTCCTTCTTCCTTAATCTCTGTGAAAAATTTCTGATAAGACTTACCAGGGACACATATATCTGTATGCAAATTGTATATTTTGGCGTCAGGCAGTTTATGTCTGAGAAAATGAGCATACTTCAAGGAATACATACAGCAGATCCCTGAACAGTACCCTCGCTCCTCTCTTCCAACGCAATGAATGATTGCTATCGATTCAGGGGTTTTTTCGCTATTTCTCAGGGTCAATTCTCCCTGAGTAGGACCGTTGGAAGCGAATAATCTTTCAAATTCCATTGCCGTATACACACCACTCAAGTTACCATAACCCAGATTAGAAAGAGCAGATACATCATAAAGCTCAGAACCAACTGCAATAATAATCGCCCCCACCTGAATTTCGACATCCTCATCTTTCTGAGTCAAATCGATGGCCCCGAACATACAGGCTTCCGCACAGGCGTTGCATTCCTTCTTGCCACTGAGTTGCAGACAATGATCCGCATCGATTGTAGGTACATTGGGCAATGAACCGGCGCATGGCACATAGATAGCTTTTTTCTCAGATAAATTTTCTTCCCATTCATTGATCAAAGAAACCGGACATGGCTCATAACACATGTCACAACCGATACAATCGGTCAGGCTGACAAACCTGGCCCTTTGATGGATTGTAGCAGTAAAATTGCCTATTTCACCCTCAATCTTTTTTACCGTACTCAAAGTCATTGTCTGTATATTGGAACTCTGTAGTATTTCCTGCTGAATTGGAGCCACCATACAAGTAGAACATTCAAAATTAGGGAAACTCTCTTCATTTTTGATTGCATTACCGCCGATCAGTGGCAGTTTCTCAACCAGATATACGATCTTGCCGGTTTTGGCAATCAGCAAGCTCGCTTCCATGCCGGCAATTCCGGCTCCAATGACAAGGACATTTTCCGTTTCATTCATTTTTCATTTTCCTTCAATATCATTGTTTTGGGCCCATACCTCATTCACATATTTTGGATAATCCTCTCAGAAACAGGGATTATTGTTGATTGAATTAGGGCCAAGTTGGATGATTTTTTCTGTAAACTTATTGACCACTTCTGCATATCGATTGCCTTCGGCGGCCGATATCCAGGACAACTGCAATCTATCCGGTTCCAGGTTTAACGTCTGCATTATTTTTTTCAGAAGAGCATATCTTCGTCTGGTGTAATAATTCCCTTTATCATAGTGGCAATCACCGGGATGACATCCGGCAATTAATATACCATCAGCACCGCTGAAAAAGGTCGTGAGCAGCAAGTTGTGGTCTACTCGACTGGAACACATGACCCGGATGACCGTTAGGGAAGACGATATTTCCAATTTTGATGATCCTGCCAGATCCGCAGCAGCATATGTACACCAGTTGCATAAAAATCCAACGATTCTGGGTGTAAAACTTTTTTCTTTTAAATTATCCATTATTCCTCACAAAATACATATCGGCAAATTAAAGTGAAAGGGGCACTCACTTTCGCCAGCGATCTGATGAATGCCCCCTTTGTTTTAAAGCTGTATCTGAGCGGAATGCTTACCTGTACCATCTGTCATGCACATGAGCAGTGTTTTCCCGGTTTTGGTGCTCCATGCTTTGATGTCGGTCGGAAAAGAGGGGCAATCCGCCTCTATCTCCAGAATATCACCCGCATTCATCGTAGGTATTTTTGCAACCACCTTAAGAATCGGTTGCGGACATTTCATACCAAGACAGTCTAATTTTTCAGTAGCCATTTTATTCTCCTTTTTTTTATCTTATTTTAGAATGAAAGGGTTAACCCTGCGCCGTCGGCCTCACCCACGAATGTCGTTGCACCGACAAACCTACAGCCTTCACGTAAAATTTCATCTTAGAAACCATGAACATCG
>CAZYTI010000537.1:0-4024 GCA_964650065.1 uncultured bacterium | reverse complement strand
TAAAGGTGTCATACAAATGGTTATGAGCACCACTCAACTTTGCAACAATGCCTAATATTAAATTGTATACCTGCCTGATCTCGTAAATAAATCCCTAACCAATCTTTATGAACATTCTCTTGGTTGTTTATATAATTTATTCTTTTTATTGATAACGTTCTTATATTATCTAAAAAAGCCGCAAGAAATCTTTTTGTTTCCTCATGTGTAATTAGATCAGCATCTCTTTTACGCCAACCTGAATCAGTAATTTTTAACCAAGAAAACTTGCCAGTAAAGCAGATAGCATTTAATTCACCGGCATGTTCATCTAACCAAACAGCACCTTCTTCATTATTAGCTAATACCTTTGCACCTATCCCCTGAAAACCAATTAGTGTGCATAAAGGAAGATAATTACCCATATCTTGATAAATACTATATTCAGAATCATAAATTTCATTGTGAAGTTTGTGAGCTGATTGTTGGGCTGATAAAATCGAATTTTTGGTTAATCTACTTTTTACTTCAATTTTTGCGAGAACACATTCAGCAGGGAATACACCTAAATTTGCTTCTTTAATAAATGGGGGAAGAATTCTACTATCATAAATAATTACATCCGTTTGATTACTTTGAATTCCAGCTTGATTAATAATGATACCTGAACCGATATTGAATTGACTGCTCAAATATGATCGTAATATATCAGAAATGAATAACTCTTTCAATTCACCTTTTTTAAGCCGGTGTTTCATTTTTGCTAGCGAATTGATTTTCTCAATCAATCCTGATATTACAGAACTTGTATGAATTTGTATTAATGTTCTACTCATATCTTATTTCCTGCATAACATAAATTTCTGCGGCGCGTCAAACGGGTTCGGTCCAAATGGCGCATTGAATATAATTCCAGCGGCTTGGCACTTTTCCACACTCAGCGAAACGCATCATGCACGGCGGTAGCCCTCCAAAGCCGAATTGAAATGAAAAAACGAAACGTGATGGGCGCGTCCGTCACTAAACAGATGTTAGTAGTTTAGTAATTTTGAACAAACCCAAATAATTAAACTAATTACAGAAAAGCCAAAATAAAATATAACTATCTCCGGATACCACAAAGTTCTCCACAATGAACAATAATTATCATATTCTTTTTCCTGTTTATTTTCATTTTTATGTTTATATTGTGTGCCAACTGGGTCCATTACAATAAAATTTATTAATCTATTTTCCTGAAAAGATTTTTGTAAATCGCCATTATTTAAGAATTCTGTAATTTGTAAAAATCTAAACCCAGATCGTCGTTGAAGATGTCTCCAAAATGCATCAATAATCCAAAACAAAATCGGAATAAATGCTGTAAATAGGAATATAAAACCATAACTCTTTATTCGTTAAGATTAAACTGATGCTTCCTGCCCAAATGATAACAGCCCAATTTTTAGTCGTTTGTGTTATTTTATCAATACGATCAAAGATAGTCTGTATATAGTTAATTTCTTCTTTTAATATTTCTAACTGGTAATTTAAAGTCTGTGACATATTTTTTATGGAATCAGATTTATTACGACTTGGCTTTTCCATTTGTTATCTCTTTTATAAAATTAATGCTTGAGCACAATGCAGTACTACAAAATTACCTGCTGACCGGAATTCTCTCCAGCAAAAAACGTACACTGCAACTTAAAGAATACAAGTGATTCCATTAAATCTTAAGCACCTTTCATAAAAATCAATCACCTTTGATCCAAATTTAACATCTTTTGTTTCAATCGTGTTTATAATATCCTCCCAACTCAATATTTCAAATTTTATCTGTTCCATTGTTGGCAGAAAATAATCCTTATACCAATGTTCTTTGTTTTCATCGTACTCATCAACGCGCCTTTGAACCGTCGTTTTTATTGATACCTTATTCATTTTAGAATTAAATGTCCCCTTACGAATTTGTTCTACAGGAGCAAGAAGGTAAAAACCAAATTGTGATAACTGATCAGGCCTAACATTCGCTCTTCTTAAGGTTTCTGCAATACAGCCGACATACCTTGCTGCCTGATGATAATATGGCGCATGTGTCGTGCCTTTTGATAAGCCGCTAAATATTTTTGCTTCTAAAACTATGAACTGAGAAGCATCCTGAAGTAAAGACACGTCCCCTTTTCCCGCATTTCCGATGTTAAAATGTCCTATTATCCCATCAGCATGTGTCCAAGTTTCTGCAAATTGGTCTTTTCTACGCCGGGGTAAAAATGTACTTGGTAACAGTGCTTCAGAAAACCAATCGGCATCTGGTAAAAAACTGAGAGGATGACCGGGAACGCTATGCTTTGAAAACCATTCAAGTATTAATCTGAGAAGCCATCCCTCATTGTAGATTATTGTCGGAGGGAAATGAGCATTTTCGGGACGATACTTTTTAATCAATTCATGAATCATTTGTATTAGTATACCTTACAATCCGATCCATTGTAACAATGATGGACATTGAAAACCTAATCCCGCCAATATTTTCCCTAAGGTAATTGCATTAGGAAGTGTACGAATAAATTCCGTTAAAATATCATATACCTTCCGAATTGTCGATTTCTCTTTTGGTTGATTCTTAAGGACACAAATGAGTTCTTGAATATATGTGTCTAATTTTTCAGCAGTCTGATTTTGTCCTTGACTTTCCATGCCTTTAATTACATCAGAAAATGCATTCTCCAGATACTTTACAGCTGGATGAAAATCTAATGTCAGTGACAAATTTGTATGTACATCAACTTGTGAATGGACATGTATGTCGGGTAACACATTCTTTGAATCTATCAATTTCTGTCCGGCATTCAAGACCTGCTCCAACATAGCTTGCTGCTGCAGGTAAATTTGTTGACCGACAGAAATCTGTTTTTCTTGGAACTCCAAGGTCCTTTCCAGAAGGTTGAGTCGATTTTCTTTTTCTGTGAGTAATTCTTCACGATGATTAATTGCGGATTCCAGTTGAGTGATCTGAAATTGATATTGAGTCTCAAGCATTAATTCTGCAGCTTTTAAAAACTCACGTTTTTCAACAAGCACCCGAATTCCAGGATTAACTCCTCGTATCTTCACTCGGTCAACCTGGAAATGACATCCAGGAAAATTTTTTGATATTTGATTGAGTGATCGGTCAATCAACATCAGATCGAGTGGTGTTAAACCTTGTTTAAAATAAAATGTGAATGAAGGCAGTTCCCTGAATTCTTCGGTAAATTTTCCCGGAGCGAAATCGCTATCCATTGGATATCTCTTTTCTCCAAGATTATCCAAATATATATGGGTGCACACTACATCTTCTACATTCCAATCATCTTTTGAAATACCATAGAGTTTTGTGCCTGAAAGGATTGCACCTTTTAGATTGGTTTTCACAAGCGTAGCACTAAACATTTCTGCATTAGTAAAATCAGCTCCAATGGCATTGGCATCTGAAAGGTTCGCACTGATTAAACTGGTGTACTGTAAATTAGCACCTCGAAGATCCGATTCCCGTAAATCCGCATCAGACAAATCTGTATTTTCAAGTAATGCACCTTGAAGTTTTGACTCATTCAAATTACTATCGGCCAAATTGGCGCCAGAAAAATTCACTTTCTGAGCTTTACATAGTTCGAGATCACACTCACTCATGTCTGCTTTTACGAAAACCGTACCCCGCAAATCGGATTTATAGAAACTGGCTGTACTTAAATTAGCACCCTCAAAATCCACATTCCAAATTTTAGCCTCGGCGAAATTCGCACTCACTAATTTAACATTTCGCATATTGAGAAGAGATTCTGCTTTTCCTTCTTCCTTCAGGGTGTTGTTGATTTTCAATAATTCTTGTAAATGCTTTGCTGTAAATTGCTCTGCATCAGGATCCGGTTTATCATCAATCCACAACTTATGACGACGTATCAGGTCATTCTTTTTTTGTTTTAATTCACTCTTATTCATTTACCAGAAGCTTATAAAGAATCATTTAGATTTTTTATTTAATTATGCAATATATGAATTACAAAAACAACTCATTCAACTT
>CAZYTI010000536.1:0-4043 GCA_964650065.1 uncultured bacterium | reverse complement strand
GATTGGATCCCGATACTGGGCGAAAAATCCCACCGATGGAGTGTCCATGGACAGGGTCATCACAAACTTCAACATGGATATGGTGGGTCTGGGTGATCAGATAGGTGCACCTGGCGCACTCAATTTCCCATCTATATGGGAAGTCCTTAAGAAACATCAAGATGATGATATTATTGATGTCGTACGTGCCAGTGAAGGAGGTCCGGGAGGAAGCGACCATTCGGCATTCATCGAGTTAGGCATTGAATCATTGGCATTGATGACAAGGGGAGGAGGAGGACATCCTGATTATCACGATACCGGCGATGATCCTGAGAAGATGGACAAGGAGATTTTGAGAAAAACGGGTCAATTCGTTTTACAAGGAACCATCAATGTCGCGAATGAGCCTGGCACATTGATGATTTCAGATCGACAACAGTTGTATGACGGCATGCGCTGGAATATCGTGGCCATTAATCCGGAATCGAAAATTAACGGTCGCTGGACTGTGCTCGATGCTCAAGCCAAACCCGAGTTAACTCATTTGGTCCTTGAGAAAGTCCGGGAAATGAAAAAGCCAGCACAGCCTTCCCCCATGAGACGATTCAGGCGGGGCATGTCGAGAGCCAAATTCAACACGGGGTTGGCGGGTCCTCATGTTTTCAATCACGACATTCATGATATGCTCATCGCTTACTCCATACTAAATTTTGGCAGGATCGATGTAAAAGGTGATGATGAAAAGTGGTTTGTTAACGGACTTACCGACAAGGGTAGGAAAGCTTTGGCGGTCATGGAGGATAGCAGTATCGTCCTTAACCTGATCAATCCATCCAAGGAAACTTTTGCGGACGTCCTGATGGCAGCGAACAAATCGTTTCTTGTCTCGGGCATAACACATTTTGAGTCGGATCAAATTTCCGTGATGAACCAGAAGAATATACTGGTTGCAGTGGATTTTAATCCGAATGAGGTAGAAACTTGTGTGATGACGTTAGAAACGATGAAAACACAATTCGGAGATCGGGATAATTTTATACTCAATCCCACATCTCGGAATCAGTTAAATGAAGCAAAGAAAGTGTTATACAGGCAACTCATCGAAGAAGGATGGACAAAAAATGAAATCTACGCCATCGGCGGGGCGGGAGTCCGTCGGGGAAGTTTGGGGAACCTGAGTCAGTTGGGTAAATAGGTTATTACGAATGTCAGGTCTACACAAATACTACAGAAAATATTTTGTAGATCTGTGTGATCTGTGGTCCAAATCAGAATGGAGGATGATTGAAAACCATCTTATTCGATATAAATGGTCCTATCGCGCGTATCACTCTGAACAGGCCCGAAATTCATAACGCTTTTAATGATGTCATGCTGTCCGAACTCATCGAGGTGTTTAAGGAGATTCAGAACAATAAGAAAAAGGTTCGCGTTGTCATATTGACCGGAAACGGGAAATCTTTCTGCGCTGGTGCAGATCTCCATTGGATGAAAAGGATGGTACAGTATTCCTACGAAGAGAATGTCGAGGATTCAAAACGGTTATCGGAGTGTCTGTACCGTCTCTATACACTTCCCCAACCGACTGTGGCCCGAATTAATGGAGCTGCAGTTGGTGGAGGTATGGGACTGGTAACCGGCTGTGATATTGCAGTGGCCCAAGAGGGGGCCGTCTTCAGCTTGAGTGAAGTTAAAATCGGATTGGTACCTGCTTGCATCTCACCCTATGTGATTAAAAGAGCAGGAGAGGCCAAATGCCGGGAGTTATTCCTTTCGGGTGAACGTATTTCAGCAGAAAAGGCGCTTTCAGTGGGTCTGTTAAACGAAATCGTACCACTGGATCAATTGGATACTGCTGTGGATCGATGGAAACAACAGTTTCTCAAGAATGGCCCCGAAGCATTGTCAGTATGTAAACAATTTTTAGAAAAAATCCCAGGTATGAATCTGGAGGAAGCCATGGATTATACGGCCGATGGTATTGCCAAGTTGAGAATCAGTCAAGAAGGTCAAGAGGGAATGAATGCCTTCCTCGAGAAGAGAAGACCATCCTGGAGAATAGATAATTTGAAAGACAAGAAGAATGACTGAAAATATGTTTCATAAGATACTCATTGCCAATCGAGGAGAAATTGCCGTAAGGATCATTCGCGCGTGCCGGGAAATGGGTATTTCCAGTGTTGCGGTATACTCCGATGTGGATCGTTCTGCCCTTCATGTACAAATGGCGGATGAAGCAGTTCATATTGGACCAGCCCCTCCATTGGAAAGTTATCTCGACATGGATAAAATTCTGGATGCTGCCAAATCCACGGGATCAGAAGCTATCCATCCCGGTTACGGATTCCTGGCAGAGAACCACAGGTTTGCCACTGAATGCAGCAATGCGGGAGTCATATTCATCGGTCCGAGTCCGAAGGCACTGGATCTCGTAGGTGATAAGGTGGCCTCAAGGAAAACCTTATCCACGATAGGCATTCCCCTCATTCCCGGTATGAAGTCGACGAGTACGGAAATTGATCAATTTTATACTCACGCTGAGAAGATCGGGTATCCGGTCATGGTGAAGGCTTCTGCCGGTGGCGGCGGGAAAGGCATGCGAATCGTTCGGCATGGTAATGATCTTAAACATGCTGTCGAATCCGGTATGCGGGAAGCGAAATCGGCTTTTGGGGATGAATCGGTCTATTTGGAGAAATGCATCCAGAGGCCAAGGCATATCGAATTTCAGGTACTTGCGGATCAACATGGCCATGCAATCCACTTGTTCGAACGTGAATGTTCCATACAGCGGAGACATCAGAAGATCGTGGAAGAAACACCCTCCATCGCCCTCGATGATGACCTTCGGCATGAAATGGGAGAAACGGCATTAACTGTCGTACGGGAGACAGGATACACCAATGCCGGTACAGTAGAATTTTTAGTAGACGAGGCAAAAAAATATTATTTTTTAGAAGTCAACGCCCGAATCCAGGTCGAGCATCCCATTACCGAATGTGTAACTGGAACAGATCTCGTAAAATGGCAAATTCGCATTGCTGCCGGGGAAGCGCTCACCTTGACACAAGAAGCCATCCGGCAAAGGGGTCATGCCATCGAATGCCGAATTTACGCTGAAGATCCTGCGAACCAATTTCTGCCTTCTCTCGGTAAGATAAACTTCATGAAAAATCCGAATGGACCGGGCGTTCGTATTGATTCGGGTATCTATTCGGGATCTGATGTCACCATGTTTTATGATCCCATTCTGTCCAAACTCATTGTCTATGGAAAAGATCGTGAATCCTCACGGAGACGTATGATCGGAGCATTGAAAGACTATGTGATTTTGGGTATCCAAACCACGATTCCATTTCTAAAGGATGTCATGGAACATCCGGATTTTATCAATGGGAATACGACCACGGATTTTATCGAAGCGCATCTATCTGATTGGCATCCCGGTGAAGAAGAAGCCTTTATCCATCATGCGCTTTTTGCTGCCTCATTGCATTCGATGGGAACTGCATCTTCGGAACGATCAGGACCCAGGCAAAGACTGCAATTCTCTCCCTGGAATACGTTGGGTCCTTGGCGCATCGGGCAGAATGAATAAGGAGTTCAATTTGGACTTTGAATTTTTTCAGGAAAATAAAGCGTATCAAATATCATTACAAAAAGAAGGACAGAACTATTTTTCTACCTTCAGAGGAGAAACAATCCCGGTCAATATTCAGTGGATTGATGAAAATTCTCTATCCCTAATCATCAAAAACCGGTCCTTCCTCGTTTACCTGACAAAGAACCGAAGCGGAATCCAGGTATCAGTGAATGGGGAGTATTATTGCTTTTCGTCATCCCATGGGACAGAATGCAGCGAACCTTCCCAAAAAGCATTTCAAGTTGGTGGGGATGACAAACTATCCATAACCGCTCCCATGCCGGGAAATGTTTTGAAAATTCACGTGAAAGAAGGCGATCATGTTGAAGAAGGTGACTGTCTCGCAATCGTCGAAGCAATGAAAATGGAGACAGATCTGCATGCTCTCCAACCGGCGAGGGTGAAACAAATATTTGTC
>CAZYTI010000535.1:0-4048 GCA_964650065.1 uncultured bacterium | reverse complement strand
AATAGTATCGACCCATCCCACGAAGTACCCGGAGATTGTTCCCACAATTGTACCAAGAATAACCAATATAATTACTCCGATAATCCCAATTGACAGCGAAATTCTCCCGCCAAAGATAATCCTTGTTAACATATCCCGGCCGATGATATCTGTTCCCAGTAAAAATAGTTTTCCTTCACCAGCGCCGAAAAAGTGAATATCACTTTTTATAAATCCCAACATGGTGTATTCTTCACCACGTACAAAAAACCTGATATAGTCGATCTGGCTTACATCATCTTTATACACGAACCTCAGGGTTTTCGGGTCCCTTTCTTGAATTTGTCTATACATAAATGGTCGGAGGTGAAATTTACCTTCAGTGTCAATGAACCTTATTTTTGTAATTTCCGGATGAGCATATAAATGATCTGTGTGTTCAGTAAGCATGCCATAGGGGGCAAAAAAATCGGCAAATATTACTACTATGTATAAAATAATCAGAATTATCGCTGCTGCAATTGCAACTCTGTGCTTTAAAAACTTTCGCCACATGAGCTGCCCTTCTGATAGTACTATATATTCTTCATTCTTTTTTGATTTTCTTCTTTTCAAAAACAATTTAATTAAATCCCTTACTGTGAAAGTTTACTAGCCTATTTTATATATTAGAATTTTTCCATTATCTTAATTCAAATCTTACTCGAGGATCTGTCAAGGCAAGGGCAATATCTGCAATTAAATTACCGATTACCAGCATGACTGATATAACTAATAATATGGTACCAGCCAAATACATATCCTGTGAAATTAAAGCATCGTAAAACAACGGTCCAATAGTGTTTAAATTCAAAACAATAGAGACGAGCATTTCAATAGCTATGATCTCGGGAAGATATACCCCGATCCTGCTGATAATCGGATTAATCGCTATTCTGGCAGCATGTTTCCAGTGTACGGCAGACTCTGTTAGTCCCTTTGCTCTGGCTGTTTGTATGAATGGCTGTTTGAGAACATCTAACATATTCCCCCTCATTATACGCATGGTGTTTGAGGTTTGCGCAATACCAATTGCAATTATCGGCGGAGGAAGATGCTTTAAAAAATCAACAAATTTAGCCAGGTTCCAGGGGGCCCCAATAAATTCATTAGAGTATAAACGACCGATATATGAGGAATCCAGCCAAAATATTGATATGGCTATTATGAGTACCGCGAGTATAAATCCGGGGATAGATATACCAATGAAAGCAATAAATGTTAAAAAATAATCCAGAAGACTGTACTTATGTGTGGCTGAATACAACCCTATGGGTAAAGCTATAATTAGCGCAAAAAACAGTGCAAAAATATTTAAAAAGATAGTCATGGGAAGTCTTTCTTTTAAAAGACCTGCCACAGATGCGCCCTGGAGAGACATGGCTACACCAAAATCACCTTTAGGAAACCCCTTCACCCATCTCCAGTACTGAATCCAAAAAGGTTGATCCAGCCCATACCGTTCTCTCAGCATCTCTATATAATCTTCTGAAGCATACCCCCCTCCGGTAGTCGTAACCAGCGCAGCATAAGCATCGGCATAATCACCGGGGGGCAACTGAATTATAGCAAAACATATTACTGAAATTATTATGATAATCGGTATTGATATCAAAACCCTTCTCAGTGTATAGGTGAATATGCCCATTGCGGATGTGGTAAATTATAATTATTGAAGGTGGTGAATAATAGAGCGAATGAAGTTCGCTATAATAATTATTAGGAAGTGGTGAGATTTCACCACTTCCTATAAGCTTTCCTAAATCTGATTATCAGGGTCTTTGAGCAGGATGTTTAGCATAAACCTGCATATACCTGAATGGTGGATCAAAGTTACCATATTCCTGTACTCTGGTTGACTCTAAGACCATGTTTCCAAGCCTGTTTGAATTAATGAAAGGACGTCTGCGGACACCGACGTGTATCAGAAATACATTTTCAGCCATAATTCTAGACGCTTCTTGTCCTAGTTTTATGCCCTCTTCAATACTTGCTATACTAGCCGCTTTCAGTATTCTAGTATATTCGTCATATTCCGGAGAAAATCCTCCCTGCTCATGCGCATCTTTATGGAAGTACGGAGAACCAGGCTTGGTAGGAACCCACATCTCCACTGATAGAAGTGGTTCATTGTAAAATTCAAAATCCTCAGTTGACATTTCAAAATTTCCTGCACGAAAATTCGTGGTGTGAAGAGTCTGGTGCTGCTCATTCAGAATAAGTCTTATTCCTACTTTTTGAACAGTAGAAACTATCATTTCTGACATTGGGGTAAAGAGATCATGAGCGTACATATCCCAGATCAGTTCCAATTTCTCACCGCTAGGAAGCTCCCTGATGCCATCACCATCTCTATCCACAATATCGGCATCATCCAGTATCTTTCCGGCCTTATCCGGATCATATTCAGAGTACAGGTATCCAGACTCCTCATCAAAATACGGTGAATCCGGAGCCCATGAACAACCTATTGGCGTCATCAGATCAAAAGCCAAAGTTTTTGATATTGTAGGTCTGTCGATTGCTAAAGAGAGTGCTCGTCTAAAATTTATATCTCTTAGTACAGCCCTGGCTTCAGCATCCTCAGCATCATAATTGAACGTTATTTTCATTCCGGGAGCGTTTGAAAAACCGATAGAATAATCTCTTCCAGGTTTACCCTGTTCTTCCAGCCACATTGAATAGTGTGGGTAACCTGTCCACATATGATCATGATCATATTCTCCGGTCATGTTTCCTAAACCAACGGACGGTCTGTCACCGGCTATCAATATCTCAAACTCATCAAAATATGGAAGCTGGTTTCCTTCGGGGTCAACTTTCCAGTAATATGGATTTCTTGTCATATGCAGTTTTTCATCGGGAACATACTCATCGACTACCCAGGCATTTAGCGTAACTCGGCCGCCTTCGGAGTTTACACCCAGGATCTTGAGCTTCTCATTCAGTGTTTCGTAATCGGAATCTGCATTATATTTTGGGTGCCACTGAGAGATATGGTGCTTGGGCAGCGCGGCCCAGCAGACATTTGCATATTTTTTCTCAAAAAGAAAAGCTGTGTCATCATACTCAAACTTCAGTGTATAATCATCAATTTTCGTGAGAAGAGGAAAGTTTCCATTTGCGTCATAAAAGTTCCCTTCATAAAACCATATATATGCGACATTTTCATCATTCACGATATCTTCCATGAAGAAGACAACATCTTCAGCGGTAAATGGCACACCATCTGACCATTTGATCCCTTTTCTCAGGTGTATTATTAACTCGGTGCCATCATCATTCCATTCCCAGGACTCGGCAAGATTTGGCAGTATTGGCCCTTCAGCAGGAAATGGATAGGTAAACTGAAAAAATCCATTTCTATCAACACGGGAAGGAAGCCTCTCATCGTCTAGAAAGAACGCAGTACCAAGAACCAATGTATCGCCATATGTGCCTATTTCACTTACCGGCGCCTCGACTAATGGATTTTCCGGCAGCCTCTCTTCAAGAGGCGGCAACTTACCTGCCTTTACCATTTCAGCCAGCATCGGTGCTTCCTTTCCGTCCTCAGCAAATAAAGAAGAAACTGAAAAAACAAAACTGATCACAACTACTACAACCAATAATACATTGAGCTTTTTCATTCCACAATCCTCCATGTTTTTGTTTTTTTACTTTGTCCATTTTTAAAACTCTGTAAACAAACAACGTATCTACCGATCATTAAAAGTGTGTCAGGAGTCTGCCATCACCTCCTTTGTCATTTTATTTTCCTGGCATCCTTTTTGAAACATCAAAACTGTTCAGGAATTGATGTAACTGACAACCGGTGAGATTCCTCGTCACATCTTCTGCTACAATACTTCATTTATGTCAAGCAATAATAGTAGAATAAACTTAAAATCTTTATGGGTACTGTCCCGGGCGCAGCCTCGATTAACTGCTGTTTCTCGTAAAATCTGGCGAATTTTTCGATTCACAATGAACAGTTATATTTAGCTATTCATATAGTCAACAAACGCTTTCAGTATCAACATCCCGACAG
>CAZYTI010000534.1:0-4051 GCA_964650065.1 uncultured bacterium | reverse complement strand
CCGTGGTTACTGTCTGGGAGGCGGTCACATCGGTCTCGATGATCGGCCTCACTGCAACCACTTCAACAACCTCGCCGGCAATCGCGGTGCTCGACAGTTCATAATTGACCTTGGTGGTTCGGTCCACGATCACCAGCACATTGGTCTGTACCTGGGGTTGATATCCCATCATGGTTGCTCGAACACGATGTTTTCCCGGCGGAATGTTGATGATGAAGAAAAAACCGTTCATGTCCGCCGCCGCGCCCAGGGTCGTGCCTTCGATGATAATGTTGGCACCAGGCAACGGCTCACCGGTATCCTTGTCCTTTACATAACCTGAAATCTTTCCCGTAACCCCCGAATACAGGAAAGAGGGGACAAGAATCACGGCCAAGAAAAGAATTAAAACTTTTTTGGTCATTTTCTCCTCCTTTTTTCCCCTTAGTGAATCATTCTAAACAATTATAACATGGCTGTCAAAACAGAGATTGTCTCATTAAAACAGCCCCCCCGATAGCATCATCTCAATAACGTCACCTCCTCCTAAAAGTTAGTTATTTGATTTAATCAGTTTACAATCATTTTGAATAAAATGTCTGCAGGCATGTTAACCTGAATAATAATGTAGTTTTTTTTAAATAAAAATTCAATACCTTTTTCATATTTTAATACGTTTTACACCTCTTTTACCCTCTGAGCGTAATAATACACTCCTCCGGGTCGATAAATAAAACGATCACTATTGTATATCATTTTATATCCCGATAGATCTCGAATTTTAAAGTGATCATGGAAGTATTACCATCTGAAGTGATCGTGACAATAAAAAGATTGTTGTACTCATGGTCAATATTGATTGCTCTATCTATACCTAACGCTTTAATTATATTTGGAATCGTATTGGTATGTCCAGCCACCAGCACGGTTTTCCCATGACAATCTGATTGAATTATACGTTTAACATCTTCAATAGTTTCATAGGATTGAATGCGAATATTTTTGCTGTTTGCAAAATTATTCACGGTCTCGACCGTCCTCGTTGTGTTGGTTGAAAATACAGCGGTTACACCCGATTGGCTGAGCAGGTGCGCCAGAGTCACCGCTCGTTTCTCGCCCTCTTGTGTGAGTGGCGGATTATCTGCAGGTGATTTTGCTTTTTCTGCGTGCCGGACGATAAAGATGGTCGTTGGTTTTTTCTCGTCTTCACCCTCACTTGAAATGGAACCGAGCGATCCGTGTTCAGCATCACGACTTCCAATCACGGCACATGAATTCATTATACGCATCGTGTTCAAGTGTAAACACAAAAAATCTTCCGCGACAGTCTTTGATTTTAAAGACCGACAAGGATAGAACAAAAGGCATACAGAAAAAAACAGGACTGTGGATATTCGTTTCATTTATCCTCCTCTCTTCAGAGATGGTATGATCAAAAAATAACCACAGAGTCCACAGAGAAATGAATAATAATATTTAAATTACACGGCTCTAATTTTCTATCCCCTCTGTGGCCTCTGTGGTTTCATGTTTTACTATTCTTTTTCATAAAACTTTCGACACTCACATCAGAGATCGGTATAACTGATAGCGATAGATTCTTTCTTTACATTTAGACACCGGCAATGAACACCAGCCATTTGAAATAACCTTTTTGCCGCCTTGACTGCATCGGTGTGAGCATATTTATCGGAGATATAGACGACCTCTCGAATCCCCGATTGAATAATGGACTTTGCACACTCATTACAGGGGTACAATGCAACATATAACGTGCATCCGGTCAAATCGTTTGTGTGGCTGTTTAGAATGGCATTGAGTTCGGCGTGACAAACATAGGGATATTTGACATCCAAAAAATCCCCTTCCCTTTCCCAGGGCAGTTCATCATCGGAACAACCCGTGGGGAATCCATTGTAACCGATACCCACAATCTTGTTTGATTTGTTGACGATACAAGCCCCAACCTGTGTATTGGGATCTTTACTCCTCTGGGCCGATAACAAGCTAACCCCCATGAAGTATTCATCCCAGCTGAGATAATCCGTTCTTTTCTTTATTTTTTTCACCATACGTCTTCAGGTGGTCTCCACCTTGGAGGTGGAGACCACCTACCTCCTGAAATTACTTTTCAGATGGTCTCCACCTTGGAGGTGGAGACCATCTAACCATACGACTACCTGAATCTTACTAAACCCAATATTTCTGATCAATATCCTGAATTAATTCCTCTGAAAAAGCCTTAAAATCATCATCATTCTGAAAAAATTGTTTAACAATTTTCATTTTAGGTAAAGAACCACAACGAATACCAATATAATCACGATAGCTTGAAAATGGCCAATCTTCAAGTCGGTTCACTAATTTCGATCTAATAGGGTTTTGATGGATATAAGTTGTCAATGTCAAAAGATAACGATCATTATCAACAGGGATAGCCTTGGTATGTCTTTGGAATAGAGAACCGCTTCTATTATATCGTTTATTAATTGCTTTTGTGTAGGAGCTTAACCAGATTCCAATTTTATGGGGAATCGAATTTTCTTGTTCTTTATAGCAATAGATGAGAAAATGAAAATGGGTCGGCATTAAACAATAGGCGATTGTATCTAATTGATCTTCAAAACGTTCTCGGTAATTTTTTAAAAAATATAAATAATTCTCTTCTTCTTTAAACAGAAGCTCTTTGTTGATAGAACGATTATAAAGGTGATAGTATGTTTCAGGATATATTTGCATTCTAGACGAGCGTTTATGGTGTATCAGGTGGTCTCCACCTTGGAGGTGGAGACCACCTAACGTACATCATTAATCGGAATAATGCAAGTGAAAATGTGGGTTGCTTCAGTGAATTTCAGATGGTCTCCACCTCGCAGGTGGAGACCATCTAACGTATATCATATCGAGGAATAAATCAAACTCAAATGTGGTAATCGGCAGGTAATATGGTAACGGTCTTCAAGAGTCCAAATAATTCACGAATCCTCACTCATACCTCAAACTGACCACCGGATTTTTCGAAGCCGCTTTCAAGGCCTGGTAACCCACAGTCAGGAGTGCAATGAGTAGAGCCAGGCATCCACTGATCATGAAAATGGATAGACTCATATTGATATGATATGCAAAACCTTGAATCCATTTATCAAGAAGCAGATAGGCAACGGGCCAGGAAAAAATATTGGCCATAATAATCCACTTGGCAAAACTTCTGGACAATAACAAGATGATACCTGTGTTTGAAGAGCCCAGCACTTTTCGGATACCTATTTCTTTGGTTTTCTGTTCGGCCACAAAGGCGGTCAATGCAAAGAGGCCCAGACAGGAAAGACAGATGGCGAGACTGACAAAATACTTGAGCATCTCTTCCAGGCGTTTCTCCGCCTCGTATTGACGTGCGAAAGCAGCATCCAAAAAATCAAATTCAAATGTAAAACCCGGACAAAATTCCTGAAATACCTGCCCTATATGACTGAGAGCAGCGTTGATATTACCACCGGCTATTTTAATACATGCCCTTCTTGTCCAGTGATTCCACGAAATGGCCATGGGTTCAATGCGGGCATGTAATGAATTGTAATGGAAATCTTTCACAACACCAATAATCTGGAACCGCCCCGAAGAGAGGGACTTGCCGACGGGATCTTCGAGTTCCAATTGTCTTACGGCTTCCTCATTTAACATAAACGCTTGCCCCAGATCGGTCGGCATCTCGAAGGAGAAATTCCTGCCTTCTTTGAGTTCGATACCCATGAGCTCGATGAAATCCGGATTGGTATTGATGACACGAAGGGGAATGGTATTACTTTCATCTGTCACGGACATACTCCACGTGTTGGTGATCTTGCCCGGAAGCTGATTCAGGTAAGTCACCCCTCTGATGAGGGGACTGGACAATAATCGCGATTTAAAAGCACTTTTCATGTTTAACAATTTTTCTCTTTCACCTTGGAATTTATCGCCCCGCAGCGTACAGGTAAGTACGCGGTCGTGTTCTATGCCCAGATCACTGTTCTGCATATATTTTAACTGTTTAATAACCGTTAATGTGGTAATGATTAAAAATATGGAAATG
>CAZYTI010000533.1:0-4053 GCA_964650065.1 uncultured bacterium | reverse complement strand
CTCTTGGACCTTCCGTCGTTCATCAATGATGTTCTTTACATACAAACTGAACAAAACAATAGAGCACATAGCCATTAATTTCCACCAAAACCGCATGGGATCTGAGGTCACGATCTGTTGTATAAGATTTCCATCCTTCATCAGGAGAAAATCCTGAGCAGACTCCAGAATCCAGTATAGTGCTCCAACGCCAAATCCTACACAAATCAGATTGAATTTACGCTTATGAGGGATTCTTAATTTTGCGATGACAGCCATACTCGGTCTCCAGTTTCAGATAATGAAGGTCACTGACATTCCAAGGGTAAGGGCATTATGGAATCGCGTAGAATATTGGAGTGTCGAATTTTGAACACTTAATATGAGTCAAATAATGTGCCAAAGGAATATATTTCAGGCGATTTGACATTATCATTGAACGAAATGATCCATCGTCTCGATGCACATTCAGACATCGTTCGGCACTCAATTGATTTTTCTTGTGGGGATAAAATATCGTAAATGCGTCAAATTATTATTGCGACATCTTGAACAATATGTGCATATTTTTATATCTCACAATGATGCTTGATATAATTACAGATCCGTTAATCTTTCATTAACATTCATTTATAAAATGCATGATTCAACATGACATTCTTATTAACCCATTTTAGAAAAACAGATACCAATGACAGATCTTTATAAATTATCTCTTTCAACGCTTTCGGTATATACTGATGACCATTCATAAAATCCGTATCAAGGAATATGTAGACCGGGATATTTCTCCGCTTTTCCCAAAAAATATCAACGGGTCTCATCATTTCAAAATGAAGATGCGCTTCCATTTTGAAAATTTTATTATTCGATGATTAACAATAGGCTTTTGGGAGCTTGTTAAAAGGCCTGACAAAATCTGGATGGGCCAATGGAAGACCATTTTGATTGACAACTCGGTTTGCTATACCGGCGAGTGTGCCCAATCGAATAAACACATCATAATTAAAATGATTGGAACGTAACGGGAAAATAGAATTGTTGGTTAAGAGGGGATCAGTATCTGCGGAAATGAGACCTTGTTTCACGGCATCGTCCCAATAGGGGGTCCCAGGAATCGGAGAGAAAGAAGCCAGACTGACTTTGATTCCATGTTTGAGTACAAAGATCATACTCTCTAAAACCTCACCGAATTCTTGACCGGGCAATCCCATGAGAACATAACACCCCAAATCCTGACGCCCGAATCCGGAATTTAATAATACTTGTACCGCACGTGTTAGATCTGTATTCTGAACTTTCATTCCCATGCTCTGTTGTCGCTCTTTATACGACGATTCATAACTCAGCCGAATGGTTTGGAAACCCACCCTGTACATGAGGTTGGCTAACTCAGAATCGATTTCTCTGGGTTGAATACCATTGGGTGTATGAAAGTGAATCCGTATCTCTTTTTTACAGATCTCTTCAAGAATGGGGATCAAATGAACTTCTTTTTCTGATAACAAGGCATCATCATAAAATGCAAAATGGCTTACTCCCTTTTCCCTGAACAGGAATTCGATTTCTTTAACCACCAGAGCAGGATGTCGTCTTTGATATTTTCCCGAGAGTATATGAGACGCGCAGAATGGACATCGGTATGGGCATCCACGGGACGTCAGCAGGGCAACCGAATCCAATCGTTCATAAAGATGATAGGACGCCATGGGAAAATGATCCCATTCTTGATAATCATGCAAGTCAGAATGATGGCCGGTGATCTCATTGACAATTTGAAGCCCGCGTATCTCACCCTCCCCGACAACAATCATGTCCGCACCGCTCACTTTCTTGGCATGATTCGGTAACAACGTCGGATATATACCCCCAAGAATATTTTTTAAAAGAGAGATCATATCTCGGACCCCCGGATACCAGTAAGTCATTCCCGAGGTGACAAAGATGACATCCGGTGGAGCGGAGTGTTGCAATATGTGTTGGACAAGGGTATAAGGTAAACCATATCGGGAATATCGCCGAGGAATGTTTTTTAGTATATTGGGTTTGGCAAGAAGATCTTTATAAAAGCGGCCTGTCCCATCATACTTGGTTATGGCCCGAGGTAGGTTCTGAAATCTGAGTAGGGATGGATGGTTTCTATCCATGCAATCGAGAAGGGTAACATCATATCCATTTTCTTCCAGGATACCGCCGATTGAGAGGAGTCCAATGGGCTTGATCCAAAAATCGTATGCAGCAAAGTCGACAATCCAGGGATTGACGAGAAGTACCTTACCCTTATGATTGGACAGGGATTACTCCTCCCCAATGATCTTGAATACCCTATCGTGAGTACGTACGCGATCATTCACTTTTATCCCCACACTATCCCCGACCTTCGCTTCTTTCACGGATTCATGGTCGATCTGCATGGAACCCACCTCAACGATCAAGTCCGTGGTATGTCCTTTGAAGTGAAGGGCATCGCCGACGTTCAGTCCTTCGGCCGTGATCTTCAAGGCCACAACACCGATGTGGGCAAAAAAATCTTCGACAATTGCGACTTCAATTTCACGTTCTCCCATGAAAAACCTCCTTTCCTTCAGTCCAGTTTTTCGTCTTTATCATTCTCGGATGATTTGTCTCTGTCCCAATGCTTCAATATTATATAAACACCCCCTGCGATCATTAAAACGGGAAACCAGGGAACATCATACAGAAACCAGTCTATTTCTTAAACTTCAGCGCTTGTTCCGGACAAACTTCTATACATCGTCCGCAAGGATGACAATCGGGACGGATCCGCTTCCCTTTAAGTATGAAAGGTACGGTCGGACAAGGACTCTTATCAATACATACATTACAATCCGTGCAAAGTTCTTTATTGAGCTTAACTCGAAACAGAGAGATGTGCTCAAGAAACCAGGTAAATAATCCCAACGGGCAAAGGACATAACAAAAAGGACGAAAAATAAATAGGGCGGCGATTAAGGTCAGAGCAATTGCAATGCTTGCTATTACTCCAAAACCCCAATGGAAAAATTCAAATGGATTTAGGTAAGCATAGATACTGTGACCAACTCCGAAAGTGAGAATGACAAATAGTATAAAAACCAGGATACGGACCAGATTCGTTATTTTAAATGGCAATTTAATTTTCAGTTTTCTCGATATGGGAATACGATGAAGAATTTCCTGGATCGCTCCCAAAGGACAAGCCCATCCACAAAATAGTTTATTTCCAATAATTGTTAAGACCCCTATAGAAGCAAATATTGAAAAAAACATCAAAGGGATTCCCCTGCCTGCATTGAGAGAGAGAAAAGGTTTTTCAATGACACACATGGGACTTGGATGCATACTCATTCCCCGTGCGAAGGAACCCAAAGGTAAAATAGATAGTATCGCAAATGTAAAAAAAACGACAACCAATGACAAGAGCCGAAGGCTTCGAGTTACCCATGATTTCATCAAGAGTGCCAATCCGATCACACTGAATACACCGCTCACCCAAATACGGGGACGCTTCCAAAAGTCAAAAAATCCAGGGGCTTTCCTTGCACCTTCCTCTTGTGCCCAGACCGGTACCACGAATGTCAAGACCAGGAGTATGACACTGAATCCAATAACCAGTACTATTCTCTTCCATTCATTCTTCCGTTTCATTTTCGAACCTCCATGATGACTGTTCAAATCCTTTAAGTATCCATTTGGTTGAGTAATCCCTCTATTCGCTTCCGAATCTCAGGATTATCGGTACTTTCCAATAATCCAAACAAGTATTGCCGTGTCAGTTCAATGCGACCCAGATTCAAAGTCAAACCCGTCAATAAACGACCGACATATTCCGGACACGCCTCCTTACCCACTGCCTCTAAAAGAAACTGGGTCGTTTTTTCTAAATTCCCTCTATACATCCATTCAATCCAGCCCAAATAAAACGGAAATTCCCATCGATGAGGATTTACCTTGTATCCCTTTTGCAGGAGGGCTTGGGCATGACCGATTTCCCCTGTATCCATCATTACATAAACACCCCCAAAAATATATGGAAAAATGTCTTGACGAGTATATGAAGGATGTGTTATAATA
>CAZYTI010000532.1:0-4054 GCA_964650065.1 uncultured bacterium | reverse complement strand
TGTTGATTAACATACGTTGTATTAAACTGACATTTGTTAGAAACAAAAGTTGAATGCAATTTTAAGAAGAAGAAGAAATATTTTGTGGGAGTTTATAATTCTAAGCAAAATTTACTATGTCAAAAGTGCATACGAAGTCGAAAACGGATACCTCGATTAGAAGAGCTTAAAGAAAAAACACACCTCAAAAAGTGGATTATCGTGTTTTCGGGCAACACATGTATTTATTCGGAAGAGATTGTGTAATGCTTAAATCCTCAGAATATTTCACGCATTATGTTTTACGCATCACGCCATATTAAACCATATTATGCCATAAACACTCAAATTGATAGAAACCAAAAATATGAGTTGAAAATGTCCATAATGCTCAGATTTTCCGATCTTTTAGATGGAATCCCGAAAGAAACCCTGGAACAACATCAAGTGATGTTATGGGGTTAGATATATCAATACACGCAGTCTAACTCCCCCTTTCATAAGGAGGGGGGGGATTTCACACAGTAGCAGGAGAAAATCCAAATCCCCCCTAACCCCCCTTTACAAAAGGGGGGACTGAATGGTTACTAAAGGAGAGTTTTTTATGTATAAGAAAATACTCGGTATAGGTACCGTTGTCGTATTGTCCTGGAGTGCCTTTTTATTGCCAGGCCTGGAAGCTCAGGATAATCCTTCAAAACCTATCTACAAGCAGGTGATTGAAAAACTGGAAAACCTGTCGCCAGGAGAGACGATAGAGGTGCGAATGGGAACCGAAAAGGAAGAATACAAAGTCGGCGAACCGTTTGAGATACGATTTCAAACTAATAAAGACTGCTATGTCGTGCTGATGAATATTGCTCCCGGAGAACAGGATCCAAAAAATGGAGAGATGAAGTATGGTGAGATCAGCTTTCTTCTTCCATACTCCGAATCTTACGATAACAGAATAAAAGGGGGGCGTGTATATTCAACATTGCATGATTTCGGGTTGAATATGAACGTCACTCCGCCCCACGGATACGGCACGATTAATATTTTTTGCAGTCCTGAAAAAATTGAGTTGTTTGAGCCTGATTTTGGACAGGAGAAAATGTTTTATACGATTAAGCCGGATGAAAAGGATCGATTACAGGTCTTGTTAAACCGTTTAGACCAATTACAACAGTTCGAATGGTCAGGAACCAGTGTCTCGTTTTTGATTAAGAAGGCCCAAGGAAAACTCCACGAATGGTTGGGAGGTAATATCTCGTCTTTGATTAAGGGGAATCGAGAAGAGTCCCCAAAATTTGGAGCGATCTCCCCTGTTGGATCAACCGGAACGACTGAGAAATTTTTTCCTCCTATCGGGTCAACCGGGTCAACCGGCAAATGGTAATTGTAGCGCATACGTCTTGTTTGTGACCGATTGGGTCGAGCCAAACAACGACGAAGCAGGCATAATGGAAGAGAGTCATTCTGCAGGTTTTTCTTCAGGAACTCCAGGGTGGATGACAAACTTCAGCCAGGTATTTCCCAATTTCACCATGTCTCCGGAAGTCAGGAGGGTCTTTTCCATGATCTTCTCCTCGTTCAGATAGGTTCCGTTTGTACTCTGGGTATCTTCCAACCAGTAGCCCGCTTCATCCAGATCGACCTTCGCGTGATTTCGAGAAACCAGGAGATCATAAAATAGCACCACCGGATGATGTGACTCCCGCCCCAGCGTGACAGGCATCTGGTCCAGAAATCGCTCTTCTCCATCATAGGGACCACTCATAAACGTGATAGAAACTCTTTCTTCTGTTTCTTCTGTCATAATCATTACCTACTCATCTAAAATCAGGTGGTTCAAGGGAATTCCGGTCTTTTCCGAGAGCACCTGACGGATCGTGTTTTCATTGACCATCAGAAATCTCCTCGTTGCCATATCCTCCTCTCCGGAAGTGAGAGATTTGATTTTGATCAGAGAACAGGCTTTTTCCAGCAGCTTTACCGCCTTCGCAGGGAGCTTCTCTTGAGGGACAAACCGGGCGGAAAATTCTACGGCTGCCTCTATAGCCGAGAAGTGAATTTTCACGTTATAATGTTCCTCCAGAAGAATCTGCACCCCCCGCAGGATCTCCTTGCAGGTTTCCAGGTCAGGCTCCTCGACATCAATCCTTTCGAAGCGGCGGGCCAGAGCTGCGTCTCTTTCGATATACTTCTGATATTCAGCCAAGGTGGTGCTACCGATACAGGGAAATTCTCCCCGGACGAGAGCGGGTTTGAGATAGTCAGCAAGTTCCTTGCTGCTTCCGATTCCACCTCCCATAATAGTGTGAATTTTGTCAATAAACACGATCAACTCGGGATCTGCTTTGACCTCTTGCAGAATCCGGGAGACACGTTCTTCCAGTTCCCCTCGGTGTTTAACGCCCGATACCAGGTTGGGGAGCTGGAGTTCCACAATACGTTTGTCCTGCAACTGCGGGATGACCTTTCCCCCTGCCAGCCGATAAGCAAATCCCTCCACAATAGCCGTTTTGCCCACTCCGGCTTCGCCGATCAGTAACGGGTTGTTGGCTTCCCGTTCGGTCAGGATACGGGCGATTTGCCGCAGAATCTCCTTTCTGCCGATGGCCGGATGCAGCTTGCCCTCACGAGCGAGTTGAGTGAGATTCTGGCTATAGCGGTCCAATGTAGGAGTCGGGGTGGGTTTCCCCGTCAGACCACTATCTGCCTGGGAAGGGCCAGAGGATTTCCACCTTGAGGAGCCTGGCCTGAGCGAAGTCGAAGGGGGGAGGGGAGGGTTCTTCCCCTCCTGGGGTATCCCGACCGGTTCCGGAATAGAGGGAAAGACTTCCTCAATTTCCGGCAGTCCCTCCTCCTTTCTGGCCAGTTCCAGCAATTGAGAGGGGTCAAGGCCCATTTTGCAGAAGATTCTCATGGGAATGCTCTCCCCTTCTTCCAGAATCGCCAGCAACAACTGTTCAGAAGAGATCGTCTGCTTGCCCTGTTTCTGCGACTCGGATCGAGCTCTTTTCAGAATGTCCAGCAACCGGGGTGTGATAATCATCCTTCCCTTTTCTAAAGGAGGGCCAGGGGGGATTTTATACCGGGGATCTCCTATACCTGCCGTAACCCGGATGTATCCCTGCAAATACCGGGGATCAATCCTCAGGTGTTTCAGAAGCTTCACGGTCAATCCCCCGGGCTGCCCGCTCAGTCCCATAAAAAGGTGTTCCACCCCTACCCAGAAATGATTGATGCGTTGGGCTTCTTGCAGGGCAATGTTCAGAATTTCCTGAGCCTCCGAATCCAGGAGATTCAGGAGGTCATCAGATTGCTCAGGAGTTGTAGGGTTTGAAAGAGACATTTTTAGACCTCCAATTTTTTCGACAAGTTAAAAATGAGTTAGGGGTCTCTATACTCATGATCATAACAGCTATACATGACAACTCTATCCAAAATAGAATATAAAGCAATGGGTGTCAAATTTTTATTTTGCATTATAGCAATTATCACAGCAACGAGATATTGCGGTGGAAAACATCTCGGTGACGTCAATACATTAGAAATTAACAGAAGAGGAAAGCAAAAGAGAAATTCCACGAAAATTTTTTTAAGTGTATGCATATATAACAAGATGAGGACCGATTACAGGCATTGTTAAACCGTTTAGACCAATTACAACTTTTGATTAAGCTTCCAAAAATGATTGGTACGTTGTCTCATTTGAAAACCTTAGCTCACTTTAGACACTTTAGACACTTTAGTCACTTCCTCACCCTTTCTCATACGGTACGGCAAGCGCACCCGGAGCATTTGTTCGTTTCACAACTCCGACCAGAGCAATAATTGTCAATAAATATGGCAGCATCAACAGAAATTGGTACGGCACCTGGACTCCCAACCCTTGAAGCCGAAGTTGCAAGGCATCGGCAGTACCAAACAACAATGTCGCGATCATGGCGCCAACCGGATGCCATTTCCCGAAAATTACGGCAGCAAGGGCAATAAAGCCCCGACCGGCAGTCATATTTTCGGTGAACATATTGAGTTGTGCCAGACTCTCATAAATGTCCCTCCTAATCCGGCAAACAATCCTCCGATG
>CAZYTI010000531.1:0-4054 GCA_964650065.1 uncultured bacterium | reverse complement strand
ATCCATTCTCATTTCTACTCAATATTTCCAGAGCCTTGTCCGTCATTTCTGCAAGTGTAGGTTCTGACTTTCGATTGAACAGAATGCCGTCGCTGAACAATCCAAGCAGATGATCCCCTTTAGCGGCTATCAATTCTTCTTTTGTCTCAACATATTCATAGCCGACATTCCTGGCTTCGACAGTCAGGTCGCGGCCGTCTGTTCGGGTCATGTCATAGCCTTCTATTCCCGGTTTGAAGAGAGCCCGTCCACCGCCTAAGAGAACATTCACTTTACTTTTAAGCAATTGCTCGGCAATCTGATCTTCCAGATCTCTGTCAAGCACGTGTGCAGCGAAGGCGGCAGGCGTTGCATGGGTAATCGTCACTGTCGCCACAAGACCGGTAGACATCCCTTTTTCCTGGGCGGCTTCGAGAATGGTCAGGGCAGGCGTGCTGTCCGGCAATACACCAATCATGCCGCCATTTGTTTTATAACCGGTAGCCAGGGAGGTTGCTGTCGCAGCAGATCCACTGACAAATTCATCTGCTGCGTAATGATCTGTTATTCCCGTTACCGGCATCAGTTCAATATAGAGCCGCCCCTGAGCTCCAAGCACCAACGTCCTTGTTGCTGCGATATGTACCAATGCCATGCCATCACCAATCAGCAAAATGACATTCTTTATGGGTCTCTGGGGAACGAGAGGAAATGGGGTTTTTCCCGTTGGTGGAGTATAGTATGTGAAATCATCTGTTCCATGGGAAGTTTGCGTCAATCCACCTGCCCAATAGAAAATGAAGACCATGGTGAAGACAAATAGTCGGTTTCTCTTGATCATTCTGTCCTTCATATTGTCACCTTCTATTTCGTTTCAACCAGGATCTCGATCTCATCTTCCAGACCCGTCATCTCCCACCCGATCAACGATATGGGAATCATTCCGGCTTCCAGGAACTCATTCACAAAGGTCTTGAGGTCAAATTCATCTCCGAGCTGTTTGACACGATCTCGGAAAAGTTTGGAGAACTGCACCTTTCCGACCACCATCCCCATATGCCAGCCGACAAAACGCAGGTTGGTTTGCATCTCGTACCATACATGATAGCCATCCTCGAGCAGCCATCCGTTTGGAGCACACTCTACACAATAATCGATGGCCTCTTGCAGAGAAAACTCATTGCTGTGCATTCTCAAATCCGCAACCGCACGGCATGTCCTGAAAGCAGCCTGCAGATATACGATTTCCCGGCCCCGTCTCGGTCGATCATCCAAATACCCTGCATGCATCAACATCTCTTCGAGCCAGAATGCCCACCCCTCAGACCGGATCATTTCTATGGCATAGAAACGACGTGTGCCCCGAATGGGACTTTCATCCCTGTTGAGTCTCTGATAGTCGAAATGATGACCGATAAATTCATGGGTCTGCTCCGGCAGCGGTTCCCGGTCACCGGTCTGATCGAAAAAATCCGTTTCCCTCGGCCATTCTTCGGGACCTGCCAACGGCCCGCGATGTAAATAACTCTCAATGTCAAGATAATCCGGTATGGTGAGGATATCTTCCTCTTTGAGGAACTCCATGACAAAACGTAGCGACTGATCACGACGACGATGATGTTGTCTCAGTGTTTCCACGGGTTTCAATTCGGGCAGATGGCGATTACGGTTACGCTCCAATTCGAGAATCGTCATCATCCGATAATCCTCGTGCATGACGATATCCATACACTCTTCCCAGGTGTAGGGCAATAGATGAACATGCTTCAGCCACCAGTTATAGTTGTCAATTCCGACACCGGCCGGTGCAGTCATCTTCCCTTGATTTTCCTTGAGCCAGATCTCATAGTCTTCCACTGCAGCCAAAGCTCTTTGGGCATCGGCCACGTACTCAGGATGGAATGTCTCTAGCAGTGTCGAGAGGCGGCGATAAATCTCCTTTTCTTCATCCATATAGTGGAGGGCCAGGAGTACAAGGTCCGCGGCCCCCTCGGTGAGATTCCCCTTGGCCTGTTCAAAAATCTCGGGGACTGCCCGAAGTTTGATGCGGAATTCATCCATATCCTCGGAAGGAATGGGTATCTGTCTCACTCTCAGGACACCATATCTCGTGGGCCCGGCCCCTCGCTGAGACTGGAGATAAAAGCCCGGATCGCGTGACCAGGGTTTCAGCACTCTTTGATAGAATTCGAGCCCGTTCATTTCGGCACGAACGAGGTGAAACTCCGCCTGATTTGGAACCGACCATGCGCTTATGTCCATGGCCATTAACCGTTTCTGAAATTCCTGCAACCCCCGTCGTTGCTCGGCCATGGCCGCTGCAGTGTAATCGGGTACACCGTTCTGCAATTTCGGCTTCTGGAGCTCGCGGAAATCTTTAAACAGGGCTACGAGATCGTTATAATCGCCAGAACCGATCATCTTTTTGGCACTATCCCCGTCACAATGCACCATCAATACCAGTAATGATATTAAACAGACAAACGAAATACGATACTTTTTCATTGTTCACTCCTCTATTTGATAATATGATATTCTGTCTGCCGGCCTCCCGGAAAAATCAATCCGTCTTTCGTAAATACGACCTTCTCCTCCAGAACAATTCGAATGTCTTGCCCGCCCCATTCCGGAAGCGAATAGGTGATATCCAGTTCCATGGCATACGCGGTATTGGGATTGAGAACGTTATCCCCTCTTCGGGTGGGTAGCTGGTTTCCTGCTTCGTCGAAATGTCCCTCCGACCCGATGGAGGGTCCGAAACTGACAGTATTTTTTGAGAGAATCCCGCCTTTCATTCCATATCGATAGACGTACGCACCCATGGGGTGGCAATAAATTTCCGGTCTGAGATTTTCAGATTTTGCTTTTTTCAGCGCCGTGAATAGAATTTCATTTCCCGTTCTCCCATCCTTAAACGCATCCGCCAAAATATCCTGCAATCGATTGCATCTTCGCATCGCCTCCTTTAATCCGTCCGGAACATCGGCCTCACCTTCTTTTAATACATAACCCACCTGCTGAATATCTGTGGCAATCCCCAAGTACCTTATTCCAAAATCACAGGACAGCACATCCCCTCTTCTGATAATATTGTTATTTCCGCAATACGGAGGTATATCAATTCGAAAATCAGTCTCCGGATCTCCGTACTTCTTGTTCTCCTCCAAACTCCTCCATACCATAACTGTCGGCCCGAATACATCCTCCAATCCAAGGTCCGCCGTTTTTTGTTTTACCCACCAGTCCACGTCAGTCGTCCTGGTGACATCGGGTGTGATTACTTTATTTGAAAAGGCCTCGGCCAGGATGTCATGGGTGATATCCACGATGATTTTATATGCTTCTATCTGCTGTGGTGTCCTGTATTCGATCCATCGATTTCTAAGTTCATTTCCGGAGACGAGTCTGGAAGCGTATTTACCCAAAGCCCTTTCCAGATCACGATTTCTCCCCCTCCCCATGGCGATCTTTTGAGGATTTCGCTCTTTGATAATATTAAATAGTTTTTTAACGCTCTCCTCCAGCGTAAATGCCTGATCCGGATAAAGCGGACCCCACTCGTCAAAATTATTCATGTTCCCTACATGGATCTCTTCAAACTGATTACCATTCTCGTTATTGCAGAAAACCAGGAAATAGGGCTCGCGGGTCACCAATCCTTCCTCATTTGCGGGCACCAGGAATGGATAAAGCGCCCTGTCATCCTCTGACACGATCCACATATCGACTTTCATTTCCCGCATCATTTCAGGTAGGAAATTTTCCTTTTTCCATCGTAGCCATTGCTCTATGAGCCTTGCGTTTTCACGCACCGGAACGATTTCTTTAAAATGCGATGTAGAAAAGACATCATCACGCGTCTGACGATTACAATGAAAAATCAACAGTAACATGATAAAAAATAAATTGCCTATGATGAGTCGTCTTGGTATCGATGCTTGTCCCATTGCCTGCCTCCTTGTTGTAAACTGTGTAGTGTTAAAAACCAACCACAGAGCCCACAGAGAAATTAATAATATTATTAAAACTACACGGTCTTAATTCTCTATCCCCTCTGTGTTCTCTCAAATATCGT